>CAJPFL010000074.1 GCA_905339315.1 Rhodocyclaceae bacterium | reverse complement strand
CTGCGCCAGCACCGAGCAGACGCGGGCGTGGGCGTACTGGATGTAGTACACCGGGTTCTCGTTGCTCTGCGACTTGGCGAGGTCGAGGTCGAAGTCGAGGTGCTGGTCGGATTTGCGCAGCACGTAGAAGAAGCGGCAGGCATCGTTGCCGACCTCGCCGCGCAGCTCGCGCAGGGTGACGAACTCGCCGGAGCGCGTCGACATCGAGGTCTTCTGGCCGTCGCGGTAGAGCACGGCGAACTGCACCAGCGCGACTTCGAGCCGGCTCTCGTCGAGGCCGAGCGCCTGCAGGGCGCCCTTGACGCGCGGAATATAGCCGTGGTGGTCGGCGCCCCAGATGTCGATGATGCGCTCGAAGCCGCGCTCGTACTTGTTGAGGTGGTAGGCGATGTCGGAGGCGAAGTAGGTGTACAGGCCGTTCTCGCGCTGCACGACGCGGTCCTTCTCGTCGCCGAATTCGGTGGAGCGGAACCACTTCGCGCCGTCCTGCAGGTAGACGTGTCCGCGCGCCTCGAGCAGCGCGATCGCCTTGTCCACCAGGCCGGTGTCGAACAGCGACTTCTCGGAGAACCAGTGGTCGAAATGCACGCCGAACTCGGCCAGGTCGTCGCGGCTGTCGCCGAGCTGCTCGGTCAGGGCGAAGTTGTGCACGTAGGCGTAGTCGTCGCCGAGCAGGCGCTTGGCGTTGGCGATCAGCGCGTCGAGGTGCGCCTCGGCGTCCGCCGCCGCGTCAGGGGCGCCGTCGAGCACGTGGGCGGCATCGCGCCGGTAGCGCGTGGCGTGCGCCTTGTGGATGGCGGCGGCCATGTCGCGGACGTAGGCGCCCTGGTAGGCGTTCTTCGGGAAGGGGATGGTCGAGCCGTACAGCTCGAGGTAGCGCAGCCAGGTCGACAGCGCCAGGATGTCCATCTGGCGGCCGGCGTCGTTCACGTAGAACTCGCGCGTCACCCTGAAACCGGCGAAGTCGAGCAGGCTGGCGAGGCTGGCGCCGTAGGCGGCGCCGCGGCCGTGGCCGACATGCAGCGGGCCGGTCGGGTTGGCGGAAACGAACTCGACCTGCACCGTCTGTCCGCCGCCGAGCGTGCTGCGGCCGAAATCGGCGCCCTGCGCCAGCACCGCGCGCACCGCCTGCAGCTTGGCCGCCGGGGCGAGCGTGAAATTGATGAAGCCGGCGCCGGCGACCTCGGCCTTGGCGACGAGCGGCGACCGCGGCAGCGCCGCGAGCAGCCGGCCGGCGACGTCGCGCGGGTTGAGCTTCAGCGGCTTGGCCAGCTGCAAGGCGAGGTTGCTGGCGAAATCGCCATGCGAGGCCTGCTTCGGGCGTTCGAGGGTGATGCTGGCGCCGCCGCTGTCCGGCGCCACGCTGTCGAGCGCCGCGCGCAGCAAGGCCGTCAGTTCGGATCGGATATCTGCTGCCATAGGAATCAATTCTGGAAAGGGCGGATTATACCCGCCGGAGCCGGGCCGGCCGCACGGCGCGACGCCAAAAGCGGCTAAAATCAACGCTTTCCCGATCACAACACGATCTTGCGCCTCTTCCGCCTCCTGAAAATCGTCAGCGTCGGCATCCGCTTCGGGCTCGACCAGCTGGTGCTCGACCAGCCGCGCACCGAGCGCCTGGGGCGGCTGCTGCGCGCCGTCTTCTTCTGGCGCGACCTGTCAGTGCCGCGCGCGGTGCGGCTGCGCCTGGCGCTGGAGGCGCTGGGGCCGATCTTCGTCAAGTTCGGCCAGGTGCTGTCGACGCGGCGCGACCTGCTGCCGGTGGACCTCGCCGACGAGCTGGCGAAACTGCAGGACCAGGTGCCGCCCTTCCCCTCGGACCAGGCCGTGGCCGTGCTGGCGCATGCCTTCGGCAAACCGGTCGGCGAGGTGTTCACCGATTTCACGGCGGAACCCGAGGCCAGCGCCTCGGTGGCGCAGGTGCATTTCGCCACCCTGCCGGACGGCCGCGAAGTGGCGGTGAAGATCCTGCGCCCGGGCATCGAGCGCGTCATCGCCCACGACGTGGCGCTGCTCGACGCGGCGGCAGGACTGATCGAGGCGGTCTGGCCGGACGGCCGGCGCCTGAAGCCGCGCGAGGTGGTGGCGGAATTCGCCAAGCACCTCGAGGACGAGCTGGACCTGATGCGCGAGGCGGCCAACTGCGCGCAATTGCGGCGCAACTTCCTGCACTCGCCGCTGCTGGCGGTGCCGGAGGTGCACTGGGACTGGTGCTCGGCGCAGGTGATGGTGATGGAGCGCATGCACGGCACGCCGGTCGGCCAGATCGAGGCATTGAAAGCGGCGGGCGTCGACCTGAAGGCCCTCTCCCGCGCCGGCGTCGAGATCTTCTTCACCCAGGTCTTCCGCGACGGCTTCTTCCACGCCGACATGCACCCGGGCAACATCCTCGTCACGCCGGCCGGGCAGTACGTCGCCCTCGACTTCGGCATCATGGGCACGCTCACCGAGACGGACCAGAACTACCTGGCGCAAAACTTCCTCGGCTTCTTCCGCCGCGACTACAAGGCGGTGGCGCAGGCGCACATCGATGCCGGCTGGGTACCGGCGGACACGCGCCTCGACGAGTTCGAGGCCGGCATCCGTGCCGTCTGCGAGCCGGTGTTCGACCGGCCGCTGAAGGACATCTCCTTCGGCAGGACGCTGCTGCGCCTGTTCCAGACCGGGCGCCGCTTCAACGTCGAGATCCAGCCGCAGCTGGTGATGCTGCAGAAGACGCTGCTCAACATCGAGGGCCTGGGCCGCCAGCTCGACCCGGAGCTCGACCTGTGGACCACGGCCAAGCCCTTCCTCGAGCGCTGGATGCTGGAGCGCGTCGGCCTGAAGGGCCTGGTGAACAACCTGAAGCGCGAGGCGCCGCAGTGGGCGGCGCTGCTGCCGCAGCTGCCGCGCCTCCTGCACGAGGCGCTCGACCGCAAGCCGCTGGCCGAACTGCGCGCGGAAGTGGCGCGGCTGCAGGAGGAGGCGCGGCGGCAGACGCAGTGGCTGAAAGTTGCCGCGGCGCTGCTCGCGGCCATACTCGTGGTGCAACTGGCCGGTTTGTAGGAGCGGCCTACCGGCCGCGATTGGTGCAATGGATGAACCGCTGCACCCCAAGGGTATTTCCTGCGGGGCACTATCGCGGCCGGTAGGCCGCTCCCACAAGGCGCTCCTACAGGTCGGGTTTCGCTATAATTCGCCGTCCCCCGCAGACTGACTTTTTTTCACCGCTGCCATGCTGATCACCTTCGTCGCCCTCTACCTGGTCGCCTCGATCGCCATCGGCCTGGTCGCCGCCACGCGCGTGCACAACGCCCGCGACTATATTTCCGCGGGCCGCAACCTGCCGCTGTACATCGTCACCGCGATGGTGTTCGCGACCTGGTTCGGCGCGGAAACGGTGCTCGGCATCTCGGCGACCTTCCTCAAGG
>CAJPFL010000073.1 GCA_905339315.1 Rhodocyclaceae bacterium | reverse complement strand
GAAGTCAGCCTCGGCGGCACGGCGGAACACCGCAAGAAGCACGTCGCCCGCGGCAAGCTGTTGCCGCGCGACCGCATCGACGCGCTGCTCGATGCCGGCACGCCCTTCCTCGAACTCTCGCCGATGGCCGGCTGGGGCATGTACAACAACGAGGTCGCCTCGGGCGGCGTCGTCACCGGCATCGGCCGCGTGCAGGGCGTCGAGTGCATGATCGTCGCCAACGACGCCACGGTGAAGGGCGGCAGCTACTTCCCCATCACCGTGAAGAAGCACCTGCGCGCGCAGGAGATCGCCGCGCAGAACCGCCTGCCCTGCGTCTATCTGGTCGACTCCGGCGGCGCCAACCTGCCGACGCAGGACGAGGTCTTCCCTGACCGCGACCATTTCGGCCGCATCTTCTTCAACCAGGCCAGCATGTCGGCCGCGCGCATTCCGCAAGTGGCGGTGGTGATGGGTTCGTGCACCGCCGGCGGCGCCTACGTGCCGGCGATGTCGGACGAGGCTGTCATCGTCAGGAACCAGGGCACCATCTTCCTCGGCGGCCCGCCGCTGGTGAAGGCCGCCACCGGCGAGGTGGTCAGCGCCGAGGACCTCGGCGGCGCCGACGTGCATACGCGCATCTCCGGCGTCGCCGACCACTTCGCCGAGAACGACCACCACGCCCTGCACCTCTGCCGCAGCATCGTCGGCCACCTCAACTGGAAGAAGCCGGTGCCGCTGGAAGTGGCGACGCCGGAGGAGCCGCTCTACGACCCGGAGGAAATCTACGGCGCGGTGCCGCTCGACACGCGCAAGCCGCTCGAGGTGCGCGAGGTCATCGCCCGCATCGTGGACGGCTCGCGCCTCGACGAATTCAAGTCGCGCTACGGCACGACGCTGGTGACCGGCTTCGCCCGCATCCACGGCTACCCGGTCGGCATCGTCGCCAACAACGGCATCCTCTTCGGCGAGTCGGCGCAGAAGGGCGCGCACTTCGTCCAGCTGTGCGCGCAGCGCGGCATCCCGCTGCTGTTCCTGCAGAACATCACCGGCTTCATGGTCGGCCGCAAGTACGAGAATGCCGGCATCGCCAAGGACGGCGCCAAGATGGTCACCGCGGTGGCCTGCGCGAAAGTGCCGAAGTTCACGATGATCATCGGCGGCAGCCACGGCGCCGGCAACTACGGCATGTGCGGCCGCGCCTACAGCCCGCGCCTGCTGTGGATGTGGCCCAACGGCCGCGTCTCGGTGATGGGCGGCGAGCAGGCCGCCAACGTGCTGGCGCAGATCCGCCGCGACGCGATGGAGGCCCAGGGCAAGTCCTGGCCGGCCGACGAGGAAGAGAAGTTCAAGGCGCCGGTGCGCGCCCAGTACGAGACGCAGGGCCACCCCTACTACGCCACGGCGCGGTTGTGGGACGACGGCATCGTCGATCCGGCGCAGTCGCGCCGCGTGCTGGCGCTGGGCATCTCAGCCTCGCTCAACGCGCCGATCGAAGCGACGCCGTTCGGCGTCTTCAGGATGTAAGGGAGAGAAGAATGTCTGAAACGATCCTCACCGAAATCGACAACGGCGTCGGCATCATCACGCTGAATCGCCCCGAGCGGCACAACGCCTTCGACGAAGTGCTGATCCGCGAGCTGTCCACTTCCCTGGTGAAGATGGACACCGACCGCGACGTGCGCGTCGTCGTGCTCTCCAGCACGGGCAAGAGCTTCTGTGCCGGTGCCGACCTGAACTGGATGAAGCAGGCCGCCGCCTACACGGCCGAGGAAACCCAGCGCGATGCCGTCCAGCTCGC
>CAJPFL010000072.1 GCA_905339315.1 Rhodocyclaceae bacterium | reverse complement strand
AAGGAGAGGCCGCCGGAGGATTCGCGCACGCCCATGGTGGCGGCGCCGCTGTCCTTGATCTTCTTCAGCGTGCCGTCGAGGGCGAGGGCCGGCAGGGCGAGGCACAGGCTGGCGGCAAAAGTCAGTCCCTGCAGCACGGCGCGGGTTCTCATGGGGGTCTCCTCCGGGGGTGATTGTTCTCGGAGCGGGCATTCTATGCCCGCCCCCGGGCTTTGTTAAGCCGTTTCCTGCTCGGTTTCTTCCTGCTGCTGCAGCGCCCACATCTGGGCGTAGGCGCCGCTGCGCTCGAGCAGCGCCCGGTGCGTGCCGCGCTCGACGATGCGGCCCTGGTCGAGGACGAGGATCTCGTCGGCGTTCATGACCGTCGACAGGCGGTGGGCGATGACCAGGGTGGTGCGGCCGACGCTGATGCGCTCCAGTTCGTCCTGGATGGCCTTCTCCGATTTCGAATCGAGCGCAGAGGTGGCCTCGTCGAAGATCAGGATCGGCGGGTTCTTCAGCAGCGCGCGGGCGATGGCGACGCGCTGCTTCTCGCCGCCGGAGAGCTTCAGGCCGCGCTCGCCGACGCGGGTGTCGTACTTCTCCGGCAGCGACTCGACGAAATCGTGGATGTGGGCGGCCTGCGCGGCGGCGATGACGTCCTCGCGATTCGCCTCGGGGCGGCCGTACTGGATGTTGTAATAGATGGACTCGTTGAAGAGCACGGTGTCCTGCGGCACGATGCCGATCGCCGCGCGCAGGCTGGCCTGCGTCAGGCGGCGGATGTCCGTGCCGTTCACCTTCACCGCGCCGGACTGCACGTCGTAGAAGCGGAACAGCAGGCGCGACAGCGTCGACTTGCCGGAGCCGGAATGGCCGACCACCGCCACCGTGCCGCCGGCGGGGATGGAAAAGTCGACGTCGAACAGGATCTGCCGCTTCGCCTCGTAGGAGAAGCCGACGTGCTCGAAGCGCACCGCGCAGGGGCCGGGCGGGAGCGACGTCGCATCGGGCGCATCCGCGATCTCGCGGTGCTCTGCCTTGAGGGCGAACATGCGCTCGATGTCGGTCAGCGCCTGGCGGATCTCGCGGTAGAGCACGCCGAGCCAGTTGAGCGGGATGTAGAGCTGGATGAGCAGGCCGTTGACCAGCACGATGTCGCCGACCGTCATCGAGCCGTTGGCGACGCCGGCCGCCGCCCGCCACATGATCAGCGTCACCGTGACGGCGATGAGGCCGGCCTGGCCGAGGTTGAGGAGGGAAAGCGACAACTGGCTTCTCACCTGCGCGGCCGCCCATTTCTCCATCTGCTGGTCGTAGCGCCGCGCCTCGTACTCCTCGTTGTTGAAGTACTTCACCGTCTCGTAGTTGAGCAGGCTGTCGATGGCGCGCGAGTTGGCGGCGGAGTCGATCTCGTTCACCTCGCGCCGCAGCTGGGTGCGCCAGTTGGTCACCAGCACGGTGAACGTGATGTAGAGGACGAGGGCGCCGACGGTGATCCAGGCGAAGCTCGACTCGTAGCGTGAGGCCAGGATGCCGATCACCAGCCCCACCTCCACCAGCGTCGGCAGGATGCTGTAGATGGTGTAGCTGATCAGCGTGCCGATGGAACGGGTGCCGCGCTCGATGTCGCGCGTCAGGCCGCCGGTCTGCCGCTCGAGGTGGAAGCGCAGCGAGAGGGCGTGCAGGTGGCGGAACACCTGCAGGGCGATGTTGCGCACCGCCTGCTGGGTGACGCGGGCGAAGAGCAGCTCGCGCAGCTCGGTGAACAGCGACATCGAGAAGCGCAGCAGGCCGTAGGCGGCGAGCAGGGCCAGCGGCACCACCAGGGCGGCCTGCTCGGCGGTGAAGGCGTCGACGATGCCCTTGAACACCAGCGGCACGCCGACGTTGGCCAGCTTGGCGGCGACCAGGCAGGACAGCGCGAACAGCACGCGGCCCCGATAGGCCCAGATGTAGGGAATCAGGCTGCGGATGGTCTGCCAGTCGCGGCGCTGGCCGATGTTCGGGGCGGGCAGGGCACGGGGGGTATAGGTGCGGCGCATAGGCGGATTCTAATGAAGATCGGCCGCCCCGCGGTGAAAGGGTGAGGCCGTTCCCCTATGCAGGAGAGGGATATACCCCGGGCAGGGTGAAGTGAAATGTTGCGCCAATGCCGGGTTCGGCATCGGCCCAGACCTCGCCGCCGTGGCGGCGAATGACCTGATCCACGATGGCCAGGCCGAGGCCGGTACCCTCGAATTCGCGACGATCATGCAGGCGGACGAAGGGAGCGAACAGGTTTCGCGCTTCGGCCATGTCGAAACCGACACCGTTGTCGCGGACGAAGTAGATGTGCTTGCCGTCTTCCTCGCGGGAAGCGAACTCGATCCGCGGCTTTGCGGCCTTGCCGGAGTATTTCCAGCCGTTGCGCAACAGGTTGTCCAGCGCGAAGCGCAGCAGTCGGACGTCGGCACAGGCTTCGAGATTCTCGGCGATCCGCCATTCGGCGCGGTTGTTCGGCTCGGCGTCGGAGATTTCGGCGGCGATTTCCCGGGCCAACTGCGTCAGGTCGATGCGATCGACGTGCAATGCGGCCTGGCCGACCCGGGCGAGCGCGAGCAGGTCGTCGATGATGTGCGACATGCGATCGATAACGCCGCCGATGCGGGCAAACAAGGCGCGGCTGGTCTCGTCGAGCGGCTCCGGCAGTTCCTCGCGCAGCATGCCCAGGTAGCCGCCGATTGCCCGCAGCGGTGCGCGCAGGTCGTGCGAGACCGACGAATTGAAGGCGGCCAGTTGACGGTTCGCCGCTTCGAGCTCCGCGGTGCGAGCGGCGACACGCTGTTCAAGTTCGGCGTTCAAACGGCGGATTTCCTCCTCGGCCTGCTTGTGGCGGGTGATGTCGATGAATGCCGAGACGAAGCCGGCGGCGCGGTCTTCTAAGGATATGGGGCGTCCGATGATGTCCAGCACGGTCCCGTCAGGCCGGTTGCGGGTGAAATGATGCGGTTCGAAACGCCTCATCAGGGCGAGGCGTTCTTCGGTGAGCGCCTCGGGGTCGCCGGGGCCGTACTCGCCGCGGCGCGCGTTGTAGCGGATGAGTTCATCGTAGCGGCCGGTGTCGGCCAGAGCCTTCGGCAGGTCCAGGAGTTCCAGGAAAGCCTGGTTGTACAAGACCAGTTCAAGTGAATCGTCGACGACGCTGATGCCGTGCGGCAGGTTGTCGAGCACCGTCCTCAGGTAGGTGGCAAAGCGCCTGGCCTCGCGTTCGGCCCGCTTGCGCTCGGTGACATCGCTGCAAAAGACGACGAAGCCGCCGCCGGGCAACGGCTGCCCGCGTATGTCGAGCGTCATTCCGTTTCGGCTGGTGCGCTCGATGGCGTAGGGCTCGCGGCGGCGAAAGCGTTCGAGGATGTCCTCGGCTTCCTGTTGCGGGTCGTCGCTGCCGAAATCGCCCCGCCCCAGGCTATGGCGAACCAACGCCTCAAGCTGCGCCTTGCCCGGCGTCAGCAAGTCGTCGGGGTAATCGAGCAGACCTTTGAAGCGCAGGTTCCAGGCGATCACATGACCTTCGACGTCCACCAGCGCGACGCCGCTCGGCAGGAACTCGATGACCATCTGCAGGTAGTCGGCGAGTTCGTGATCGCTGGGAGGCGGTGAGGAGGTCGGGTCCGGTCCGTCGCGCGTCAGGTCGGAGGTTTTGCTCATGCCGAATTCCGAAGAGGGAATTTTATTTTAGACATCAAGATTCCGGAGTGCCGCCCCAAATCGCATATCAAATTAATCGATGAATTTGCGCCATCGACCTGATTGGGCGCGGCCGCCTAATTGCGGGCTCGACCCTTGACAGGAGAATGGATAAACGTATGATTCAAACAATCGTTTGAAACGAGCGTTCCCTTTTTATGCGAGCCGCCGACCTCAAGCAGCACACCGACACCCGCGAGCGCATTCTCGATGCCGCCGAAGCCCTGTTCGTCGAACATGGCTTCGAGGCCACCACGATGCGCATGATCACCGGCCGCGCCGGCGTCAACCTGGCCTCGATCAATTACCACTTCGGCAGCAAGGAAGCCCTCATCCAGGATGTCTTCCGCCGCCGCCTGACCTGGCTCAACGAGGAACGCCTGAACGCGCTCGACCGCTTCGAAAAGGAGGCGAAGGGCGCGCCGCTCAAGCCGCACCAGATCGTCGAGGCCTTCTTCGGCGTCTCGCTGCGCATGGCGGCGGATACCGAGCGCGGCGGCCATACCTTCATGCGCCTGCTCGGCCGCACCTATACCGAACCGACCGCCTTCGTGCGCCAGTTCCTTGCCGACGAATACGCCGCCGTGGTGCCGCGCTTCAAGCAGGCGCTGTTCCGCTCGCTGCCGGACGTGCCGCCCGAGGAAATCCTCTGGCGCTTCCATTTCATGCTCGGCGCGATGTCGTATGCCATCGGCGGCACCGACGCCCTGCAGCTCGTCGCCGAGTACGAGCTGGACGAGAAGGACCCCGGCGCGCTGGCGCGCCGCCTGATGCCCTTCCTGCTCGGCGGACTGCGCGCACCTTTGGCCGGGCAGGCGGTCAAATCGAAAGAGAAAACCCCGCGCAAGGCGGCCTGAGATACGCATCGCCGTCCTGCAGAGACTGACTTTTGGTTCAAGCAACTCCCCGGCGGCATTCATGCCGGGCAAGTGAAAGGAGCACGACATGACCTGGACTTTACTGATCGCATTGCCGCTGGCCGCCCTCGTGGCGCTTTTCGCCATCCGGCCGCTGCGGCGCGCGATCGTCACGCGGGCGATCTTCGCCGGCTACCGCAAGATGCTGCCGCAGATGTCGCAGACCGAGCGCGAGGCGCTCGAGGCCGGCAGCGTCTGGTGGGAAGGCGAGCTGTTCCACGGCCGCCCCGACTGGAGCAAGCTGCTCGCCTATCCGCAGCCGCAGCTGAGCGCCGAGGAGCGGGCCTTCCTCGACAACGAAACGGCCGAGCTGTGCCGGCTCTCCGACGACTGGGTGTCCTCGCACTACGACCATGACCTCTCGCCCGAAGCCTGGAAATACATGAAGGAGAAGGGCTTCCTCGGCATGATCATCCCGAAGCAGTATGGCGGCCTGGAGTTCTCCGCCTATGCCCACTCGCAGGTGGTGACGAAACTCTCCACGCGTTGCGCCGCCACCGCCGTGTCGGTGATGGTGCCGAACTCGCTCGGCCCGGCCGAGCTGCTGCTGCATTACGGCACCGAGGAGCAGAAGAGCCACTACCTGCCGCGCCTCGCCAGGGGCCTCGACATTCCCTGCTTCGCGCTGACCAGCCCGTGGGCCGGCTCGGACGCCGCCTCGATTCCCGACCAGGGCATCGTCTGCCGCGGCATGTGGCAGGGCCGCGAGGTCGTCGGCATGCGCGTCACCTGGGACAAGCGCTACATCACCCTGGCGCCGGTCGCCACCGTGGTCGGCCTCGCCTTCCGCCTGTTCGATCCCGAGCACCTGCTCGGCGACACCGACGACATCGGCATCACCTGCGCGCTGATTCCGGCCAGCCACCCCGGCGTCGAGACCGGTTTGCGCCACTTCCCCCTCAACGCCGCCTGGCACAACGGCCCGACGCGCGGCAAGGATGTCTTCATGCCGCTCGACTTCATCATCGGCGGGCCGAAGATGGCCGGCCAGGGCTGGCGCATGCTGATGGAGTGCCTCGCCGCCGGCCGCTCGATCTCGCTGCCGGCGTCCAACACCGGCATGCAGAAGCTGGCCGTGCGCGCCGTCGGCGGCTATGCCCGCGTGCGCAGCCAGTTCAAGACGGCCATCGGCAGGTTCGAAGGCATCCAGGAACCGCTGGCACGGATGGGCGGCAACCTCTACCTGTGCGATGCCGCCCGCGTCATGACCGCCGGCGCGATCGACCTCGGCGAGAAGCCCTCGGTGGTCTCCGCCATCGTCAAGTACCACGTTACCGAGCGCGCCCGCCAGTCGGTGAACGACGGCATGGACATCCTCGGCGGCAAGGGCATCTGCCTCGGCCCCTCGAACTTCCTCGGCCGCGCCTACCAGCAGGTGCCGGTGGCGATCACCGTCGAAGGCGCCAACATCCTGACGCGCAGCCTGATCATCTTCGGCCAGGGCGCCATCCGCTGCCATCCCTACGTGATGGCGGAGATGCAGGCGGCGCGCAACGACGACCTCGTCGCCTTCGACAAGGCGCTGTTCGCGCATATCGGCCATACGATCGGCAACGGCCTGCGCGCCCTCGTTACCGGCTTCACCGGCTCGCATTTCGTCGGCGTGCCGGCGAACGTCGCGCCGGAGACGCGCCGCTACTACCAGCAGCTGACGCGCTTCTCGTCCGCCTTCGCCTTCCTCGCCGACATTTCCATGCTGGTGATGGGTGGCGACCTGAAGCGCAAGGAGAAGCTCTCGGCGCGCATGGGCGACATCCTCTCGCTGATGTACCTCTCCTCGGCGGTGCTGAAGCGCTACGAGGCGGAAGGCCGCCAGCAGGCCGACGCGCCGCTGATGCACTGGGCGATCTGGGACTCGATGTTCAAGGCGCAGAATGCCTTCGAGGGCGTCGTCTCCAACTTTCCCAGCCGCTTCGTGTCGACCCTGCTGCGGCGGACCATCTTCCCGCTCGGCCGGCCCTACATGGTGCCGTCCGACCGCCTCGGCGGCCAGGTGGCGGATCTCCTTATCGCCCCCTCGGCGACGCGCGACCGCCTCACCGCCGACATGCACCTCCCGCGCGACGAGAAGGATCCCGTCGGCGTCATCGAACTGGCACTGGAAGCCACCCTCCAGGCCGAGGCCCTGCAGGCGAAGATCCGCGTCGCGCAGAAAACCGGCGTCCTGTCCGGCCGCACGGCGCAGGAGATTGCCCGTTCGGCGCTGGAGAAGAACGTCATCAGCAGCGCCGAGCATGCGCTGCTGGTGCGCGCCCGCGAACTGACGGGCGAGGTCATCAAGGTGGACGACTTCCCCTTCGATCTCGGCCTGCAGCGCAGCGAACC
>CAJPFL010000071.1 GCA_905339315.1 Rhodocyclaceae bacterium | reverse complement strand
CCGTCGTATTCCGGC
Source organism: Rhodocyclaceae bacterium (assembly GCA_905339315.1). Classification (GTDB taxonomy): domain Bacteria; phylum Pseudomonadota; class Gammaproteobacteria; order Burkholderiales; family Rhodocyclaceae; genus Desulfobacillus. The sequence goes on along the minus strand of CAJPFL010000071.1, from coordinate 1,599 downwards.
GTGACATTGATCTGCATGACCTGCGGTACGCTCGCGCCGCCGGCGCCGTCGCTCACCTGGATGCTCACCGTGCGGCTGGCAACCGGGTTGGAGGCGGAATTCGCGTAGGTCAGGTTTTCGATCACCGCCTCGACCGCCTGGGCAGTGGCATTGGTATTGAAGGTCACCACCAGATCGTTGCCGTTGGCGCCGCCGGTGAAACTACCAATCATCACACCGCCGTAGCTGACGGCGCTGCCCGACACCCCCACCTGGCCCGCGCCCGTCCCCTGGTTGCGGATGGCGAACTGATCCTGCACCTCGGGATCCTGCGGCAATTGCGCCTGCTGGATGTTGCCGTAGCCGGAAAGCACGCTGACCACCAATTGACCGCCGCTGAAATTGGCCGAGTCGATGTCGGACAGTTTGACCGAGCTATCGATGAGCTGCGGTGCGGTATTGACCAGATTCTCGGCGAAGGTGACGCTGCTTGCCACATCGACCAGCTCCGGCGCTGCCGAGCGGGTGATCGAGCCGGGGGCGCCCATGATCTGGGTGAAGATGCCGTAGGTATTGGCGGTGTTGTGTTCCTGGTTGTAGCTCGCCCACGCCACCACGAAGTTGCTGCCGGTGAGTCCGGCGATGTCGGGGTAATACTGGGTGCTGGCGGTGGTGCTGTTCACCCGCGTCGCCCCGTCGATCTTGTTGCCGGCGGCGTCGTACTGCTGGATATAAACTTCGTAGCCGTTGGCGTCCCACGCGACCACGAAGCCGCCGCTGTCCAGCGCGGTGACGCGGCCCCAGTTGTTGTTGGGCGCGGTGTCCACGGTGCTGACCTGGAATTCGCCGCCGGTCTTGGCGCCGGCGGCGTCGAAACGCTGGCCGTGGAGCTGGTTGTCGGCTGACCACCACACCGCCACGAAGCCGCCGCCCGCAAGCGCCGCCACATCGCTACCGTACTGGTTGCCGCTGATCGTGGTGTTGACCACCTGCTCGGCCACCGCCACGCTGCCGCTGGCGTTGAACACCTTGCTGAACACGCCGTAGCCGCTGCCATCGTTGCTGGTATCGCTCCACACGGCGACAAACTTGTCGCCTGACAAAGCGGCCAAGTGCGGCTCAAACTGGGTGCCGGCGGTGGTCGTGTTGATCGTGAATTCGTCGACAAGCAGGGTTCCGGTCTCGTTATAGCGCTTGGCCAGGATTTCGTCCGGCGTGTAGGTCGTGCCGGTGTAGTCGCTGCGGTAGGCCACCACGAAGCTGCCGTCGGTCAAGCCCACCACCGCAGGCTGATACTGAGTGCTGAGGGTGGTGGTGTTGACCCGGAACTCGCCGCCGACCGGTGCGCCGTTGGCGCCGTAGACCTGAGCATAAACCCCATAGCTCGAGCCATCCTGACCGCTCTGGTCGGTCCATACCGCAACGAAGCCGCCGTTGGCGAGGCTGGCTACCTCGGGCTCTTGCTGGGCACCGAGGGTCTGGCTGTTGACCTGGAACTCGGCCCCCACCGCCGCGCCCTTGGCGTCGTAGCGCTGGCCGTAGATGCCGTAGGTGTCCCCGTCCTGGGTGTAGGAGCGCCACAGCACCACGTAGCCGCCGTCATTCACGCCTTGCAGGCCG
>CAJPFL010000070.1 GCA_905339315.1 Rhodocyclaceae bacterium | reverse complement strand
CAACTTCTGGCAGATGGCCGACACCGGGCCCTGCGGCCCCTGCAGCGAGATCTTCTACGACCACGGCGCCGGCATCGAGGGCGGCCCGCCCGGCTCGCCGGATGCCGACGGCGACCGCTACATCGAGATCTGGAACCTGGTCTTCATGCAGTTCAATCGCGACGAGGCCGGCGTGCTGCACCCGCTGCCGAAGCCGAGCGTCGACACCGGCATGGGCCTCGAGCGGCTCGCCGCCGTGCTGCAGCACGTGCATAGCAACTATGAGATCGATCTGTTCCAGGAACTCATCCTTGCCGCAGCCCGCGAGACCGGCGCGAAGGATCTCTCCAATCCCAGCCTGCGCGTCATCGCCGACCACATCCGCGCCTGCGCCTTCCTGGTCGTCGACGGCGTGATTCCCGGCTCGGACGGCCGTGGCTACGTGCTCCGCCGCATCATCCGCCGCGCCATCCGCCACGGCTACAAGCTCGGCCAGAAGAAGCCCTTCTTCCACCGCCTCGTGGCCGACTTGTCCCACGCCATGGGCAAGGCCTATCCCGAACTGCCGCAAGCCGCAGAGCGCGTCGCCGAGGTGCTCAAGGCCGAGGAGGAGCGCTTCGCCGAGACGCTGGAACACGGCATGGCCCTGCTCGAGACGGCGCTGGCCTCGCCCTCGAAGAGACTCGATGGCGAAACGGCGTTCAAGCTCTACGACACCTTCGGCTTCCCGCTCGACCTCACCGCGGACATGTGCCGCGAGCGCGGCTTCACACTCGACCAGGCCGGCTTCGACGCCGCCATGGCGCACCAGCGCGAGCAGGCGCGCGCCGCATCGAAGTTCGTCATGAAGGGGGCGCTGGAATACACCGGTGTGGCCACCGCCTTCCACGGCTACGACACGCTGGTGCATGAAGGCACTGTCGTCGCCCTCTACAAGGGCGGCGCCGAGGTGAACGAACTGACTTTGGGCGACGCCGGCGTGGTGGTGCTCGACCACACGCCGTTCTATGCCGAATCCGGCGGCCAGGTCGGCGACCGCGGCCTGCTCGAATCCGCCCACGGCGTCTTCGAAGTGGACGACACGCAGAAGATCCAGGCCGACGTCTTCGGCCACCAGGGCGTCCTGAAGCTCGGCAAGCTCACCGTCGGTAACACCGTGCAGGCCAAGGTCGATCTGGCCTCGCGCGCCGCCACGGTGCGCAACCACTCGGCCACCCACCTCATGCACAAGGCCCTGCGCGAAGTGCTGGGCAGCCACGTGCAGCAGAAGGGCTCGCTGGTGAACCCGGCGCGCACGCGCTTCGACTTCGCCCACCAGGCGCCGATGACCGACGACGAGATCCGCGCCGTCGAGCGCATCGTCAACCGCGAGATTCTCGCCAACGCCGAGTCGTGCGCCCGCGTGATGGCCTTCGACGATGCGTTGAAGGCCGGCGCCATGGCGCTGTTCGGCGAGAAGTACGGCGACAGCGTGCGCGTGATGGACATCGGCAGCTCGCGTGAGCTGTGCGGCGGCGTCCACGTCGCGCGCACCGGCGACATCGGCTTCTTCAAGATCCTCTCCGAAGGCGGCGTCGCCGCGGGCATCCGCCGCGTCGAGGCCGTCACCGGCGAGGGCGCGCTGGAGGTCGTGCAGGAGCAGGAGCGCGAACTGGCCGCAGTCGCCGCCGCGATCAAGGCGCAGCCGCAGGAGATCGCCGCCCGCGTCGGCCAGGTGCTCGACCACGTCAAGGTGCTGGAGAAGGAACTGGCGCGTCTGAAATCGAAGGCGGCCGCCAGCCAGGGCGACGACCTCGCCGGCCAGGCCGCCGAGGTGAAGGGCGTGAAGGTGCTCGCCGCCGCACTCGAAGGCGCCGACGCCAAGGCGTTGCGCGAGACGCTGGACAAGCTCAAGGACAAGCTGAAATCCTGCGTCGTCGTGCTCGGCGCCGCCGCCGACGGCAAGGTTTCGCTCATCGCCGGCGTCAGCCCCGACCTCACCGGCAAGGTGAAGGCCGGTGAGCTGGTGAATTTCGTCGCCCAGCAGGTCGGCGGCAAGGGCGGCGGCCGGCCCGACATGGCGCAGGCCGGCGGCACCCAGCCGGAACACCTCGGCCGCGCGCTGGCCTCGGTGCGGGGCTGGGTCGAAGCCAAGCTCTGATGCGCTATTGCCCACGCTGCGCCTCACCGCTCGTCGAGTGCGGCATTGCGGGGCGCGCGCGGCTGTCCTGTCCGGACGCCGCCTGCGGCTACGTCTTCTGGGACAACCCGCTGCCGGTGCTGGCCGGCCTGGTCGAGCGCGACGGGCTGGTGGTGCTGGCGCGCAACCACGCCTGGCCGGAGAAGATGTTCGGCCTCGTCACCGGCTTCATGGAACGCGGCGAGACGCCGGAAGAGGGTGTGGCGCGCGAGGTGCAGGAGGAACTCGGCCTCGTCACGCGTTCCGCCAGCCTGATCGGCATCTACCCCTTCCAGCGCAAGAACGAGATCATTCTCGCCTACCATGTGGTGGCGGAGGGCGAGATCGCGCTCAATGAGGAACTGGCCGAGTTCCGCCTGATCCCGCCGGAGAAGCTGCGGCCCTGGGATTTCGGCACCGGCCTGGCGATCCGCGACTGGCTGGCACGGAGGTCATCATGATTGCAGATCAAAAGCGCTTCGCGGCCACCCTCGCCGCCTTCGACGCCGCCAATGCCGAAGATCCCAACCTGGATGAAGGCCAGCCGAAGGAGCTGCTCTACGCGCAGCGCATGAGCGCCATGCTGGCGCGCTTCGCGCCGGAAGCCTCGGAGGTCGTGCGCCTGGCCGTGCGCGCCCAGCACATCCAGCGCTGGAAGACGCCGCGTGCGAGCTACCCGATGGACCGCCAGGGCTACCTGCAGTGGCGTACCGGCCTCTACAAGTTCCACGCCGAGACCGCCGGCCGCATCATGGCCGATAATGGCTACGATGCCGAGACCATCGACCAGGTGAAGGCCGCGGTGGGCAAGAAGGGCCTCAAGGTGAATGCCGAGACGCAATTGCTGGAGGACGTCTCCGACCTGGTCTTCCTCGAGCATTACCTCGCCGGCTTCGCCGCCCGGCACCCGGACTACGACGAGGCGAAGTGGATCGAGATCATCCGCAAGACCTGGCAGAAGATGTCGCAGGCGGCGCGCGATTTCGTCCTCGCCGGGGAAGTCAGTCTCCCGGAGACGCTGACGCCGCTGATCCTCAAGGCGGTCGCTTAGCCGCCTGACGGCAAATCACATTTTCAGAAGGCCTGCAGCAGGTCGGGCCGCGCCCGCCTCAGGACGCGGCGGAAGTCGGCCTGGATGCGCGCCAGGGCGGCCGCATTGTCGGCCTCGAAGCGCAGCACCAGCACCGGCGTGGTGTTGGAGGCGCGCATCAGCCCGAAACCATCCGCGTATTCCACCCGCAGGCCGTCGAGGGTGATGACTTCCTGCGCCCCTTCGAACTTCGCCGTCTTCTGCAGCTCGGCGATGAGGGCATGCGGCTCGCCTTCCTGCATCTTCAGGTTGAGTTCCGGCGTCGAGAGCGCATTGGGCAGGTGCTTCAGCGGCCAGTTGGCATCCTTCCAGCGCGAGACGATCTCCAGCAGGCGCGCGCCGGCGTAGAGGCCGTCGTCGAAGCCGTACCAGCGCTCCTTGAAGAAGGTGTGGCCGCTCATCTCGCCGGCGAGCGGGGCGCCGGTCTCCTTCAGCTTGGCCTTGATCAGCGCATGGCCGGTCATCCACATCAGCGGCTTGCCGCCCTGGTGGCGGATCGAGCGCGCCAGGTTGCGTGAGCACTTCACGTCGTAGAGGATCTGCGCGCCGGGATTGCGCGCCAGCACGTCGGCGGCGAACAGCATCAGCTGGCGGTCCGGGTAGATGATCTCGCCATCCCTGGTCACCACGCCGAGGCGGTCGCCGTCGCCGTCGAAGGCCAGCCCAAGTTCCGCATCGGTTTCCTGCAGGGCGCGGATGACGTCCTTCAGGTTGTCCGGCTTGGACGGGTCGGGGTGGTGGTTGGGGAAGTTGCCGTCGACATCGCAGTACAGTTCGACCAGCTCGCAGCCCATGCGGCGGAACAGCTCGGGGGCGACGGCGCCGGCGACGCCGTTGCCGCAGTCGACCACGATCTTCATCTTCCGCGACAGCTTGACGTCGGAGACGATGCGCTCGAGGTAGTCCTGGCGCACATCCACCCGGGTGATCCTGCCGCTGCC
>CAJPFL010000069.1 GCA_905339315.1 Rhodocyclaceae bacterium | reverse complement strand
GCTCGGCATCCGCAAGGATCTGGGCCTGTTCGCCAACCTGCGCCCGGCGGTGCTCTATCCCGAGCTCGCCAATGCTTCCAGCCTCAAGCCCGAGGTGGTGGCGGGGCTGGACATCCTCATCGTGCGCGAACTGACCGGCGATATCTATTTCGGCGAGCCGCGCGGCATCGAGATGCGCAACGGCGCAAACGGGCAAGAGCGGGTCGGCATCAACACCATGATTTACGCCGAAAGCGAAATCCGCCGCATCGCGCGCGTCTCCTTCGAGGCGGCGAGGAAGCGCAGCCGCAAGCTTTGCTCTGTCGACAAGATGAACGTGCTGGAGTGCACCCAGTTGTGGCGCGACGTGGTGACGGACGAGGCCAAGAACTACCCCGACGTCGAGCTGTCGCATATGCTGGTGGACAATGCCGCCATGCAGCTGGTGAGGAACCCGAAGCAGTTCGACGTCATGGTGACGGGCAACATGTTCGGCGACATCCTCTCCGACGAGGCCTCGATGCTGACCGGCTCCATCGGCATGCTGCCCTCGGCCTCGCTCGACGAGAAGGGCAAGGGCCTGTATGAGCCGATCCACGGCTCGGCGCCGGACATCGCCGGCAAGGGTGTGGCCAATCCGCTCGCGACCATCCTGTCGGCGGCAATGATGCTGCGCTACACCTTCGGCCAGGAGGCCGCTGCCGCCCGCATCGAGGCGGCGGTGAAGAAGGTGCTGCAGCAGGGACTGCGCACCGGTGACATCTTCGAGGCGGGCATGAAGAAGGTGGGCACCCGGGAAATGGGCGACGCGGTGATTGCGGCTTTGTAAGCGACAACGACACAGGAAGACGAAATGAAACGAGTGGGTCTGGTGGGCTGGCGCGGCATGGTCGGCTCGGTGCTGATGCAGCGCATGCTGGAAGAACGGGATTTCGACCTGATCGAGCCGGAGTTCTTCACGACTTCGCAGGTGGGCGGCAAGGGCCCGGCCATTGGCCGCGACGTGCCGTTCTTGCAGGACGCCCGCAACGTCGATGCGCTGAAGGCGATGGACATCATCATTTCCTGCCAGGGCGGCGACTATACAACCGAGGTGTTCCCCAGGCTGCGCGCGGCCGGCTGGAACGGCCACTGGATCGACGCCGCCTCGTCGCTGCGCATGAAGGACGACGCGGTCATCATCCTTGACCCGGTCAATCTCGACGTGATCAAGAATGCCCTGGCGCGCGGCGGCCGCAACTGGATCGGCGGCAACTGCACCGTCAGCCTGATGCTGATGGCGATTGGCGAACTGTACCGGCGCGATCTGGTCGAGTGGATGAGCGCCATGACTTATCAGGCGGCCTCAGGCGCCGGCGCGCAGAACATGCGCGAGCTGTTGACGCAGATGGGCGAGGTGCATCGCGTGGCCAAGGGGCTGCTCGACGATCCCGCCTCGGCCATCCTCGACATCGACCGCGAAGTGGCGGGCATCCTGCGCGAGGAGCGGTTCCCGACGGCGAGCTTCGGCGTGCCGCTGGCCGGCAGCTTGATCCCCTGGATCGACAAGGAACTGGAGAACGGCCAGAGCCGCGAGGAATGGAAGGGGCAGGCGGAAACCAACAAGATCCTCGGCCGCGAAGCCAATCCGGTGCCGATCGACGGCATCTGCGTGCGTGTCGGCGCCATGCGCTGCCACAGCCAGGCGCTGACCCTGAAGCTCAGGAAAGAGGTGCCGCTGGACGAGATCGAGGGCATGATTGCCGAATCGAACGCGTGGGTGAAGGTGGTGCCGAATCGCCGCGACGTCACCATCAGGGAGTTGACGCCGACCGCCGTCACCGGCACTCTCTCGGTTCCGGTGGGGCGCCTGCGCAAGCTCAATATGGGACCAGGCTATTTGGGGGCATTCACCTGCGGGGATCAGTTGTTGTGGGGAGCGGCGGAGCCGTTGCGTCGCATGCTGGGAATATTGCTCGAGGCATAAATCGGTACCTAGGCCGGACTCGCTCCCCGGCCTATTCAAAACACATCAAATTGCTTGGCGGATTGCTCAAGGTGTCGCCTTGCCATCAAAAAACGCTTGATTTCTCGCCGGATTTGGCCAAAATGTAATGAGGAAGTTTAGCTTGCATAGCTAAGCTCATGATGTTATGTTACTTGTTCGGAAACTCTCCGCGAGGGGGACGCGGTGCATAAAAAAAACCTGAGACTCTCATTCAAGGCATCCATATTGGCGACGGCGTTGGCTGTTCTGCCGATGGGGGCAAACGCTGCGGGGCTGGGCAAGATCACGGTGCTCTCTGCGCTGGGGCAGCCTTTGCGCGCAGAAGTCGAGTTGTCCGCATCTCGCGAAGAACTCTCTTCCCTGTCGGCGCGCCTGGCACCCCATGAGGCATTCAAACAGGCCGGAATTGAATTCGTTCCCGCCCTGGGAGGCATCAAGCTGGAGATCGACAAGCGCACGAACGGGAAACCAGTGATCAGGCTGACGACAAGCCAACCCATCAACGAACCGTTTCTTGATCTCCTTATCGAACTGAATTGGACTGCTGGACGGTTGGTGCGCGAATACACCTTCCTCCTGGATCCGGCCCCTGAAGTCCTGGCCCGCAAGCCTGTTGCGCCCCCTGTCGCCAAACGCGAAGCGGAGCCTGCCGCGCAACCTTCGCCGGTGGCTTCTCCCAAACAGCCCGAGGTGCGTGCGGATGACAAGCCGCAGGCAGAAACGAAACCCGTCGAAGCCAAGCCGGTCGGGGAAGCGCAGGGCCGCGAGATCAAGAAGGGCGAGTACCTGCGCAAGATCGCCGCCGAAAGCCAATACGATGGCGTCAGCCTGGACCAAATGCTGGTCGCGATCTTCCGCAGCAACAAGGATGCCTTCATCGGCAACAACATGCACCGGATGAAGGCCGGCAAGATTCTCAATATCCCCGACCGCGATACCGTTGCGGCTGTGGATACCCGCGAGGCACGGAAGACCATCTCGGCACATACCGCGGATTTCAATGCCTATCGCCAGAAGCTGGCTTCGGCAGCAGCCGGTGCGGAAGCGCCGAAGGAGGGGGCTGCCCAGCAGGTTGCAACGGGCAAGATCGAGGCTAAAGTCGAGGACAAGGCTCCGCCTCCGGCCGAGACGAAAGATCAATTGAAGATTTCAAAGTCGGAAGCTGCCAAGGATGTGCGCGCGGCGCAGGGCAAGATCGCGGCGCTGGAGGAGGATCTGGTTGCCAAGGATAAGGCGCTGAAGGAGGCCCAGTCACGCCAGGCAGACTTGGAAAAGAACCTCAAGGAATTGCAGAAGCTAGTCGAACTGAAAAACCAGAGTCTCGCCGAGTTGCAAAAGCAGGCTGAAGCAAAGGCAGTTCCCGCCCCCGAGGTGAAAAAGCCGGAGGTGCCTGCGCCCGCCAAGGCGCCGGAAACCGTGCCTGCGGTTCCTGCACCGGCGGTTGCAGAGAAACCTGCCGAAAAACCGGCGGAGCCTGCGAAGCCCGTCGATAGCGAAAAGCCGGCGGAAGCAGCGAAGCCCGATGTTGCGGCCAAGCCCACCGAGGCTCCCAAGCCGGTGGAAGCGCCGAAGCCTGCGCCCAAGAAGGCCGTTCCGCCGCCCCCGCTGCCGGAGCCGGATTTTATCGATGAATTGATGGACAACCCGGCCATTCTGGGCGGTGGCGCCCTGGTGCTGGGCCTGCTCGGTTTCATTGGCTACCGCCAGCGTCTGAAAAAAAAACAACAGGAGGGGAGTGAATCCCCCCCGACAACCACGGCCAACCTGACGGCCAATTCCGTTTTCGGTGCTACCGGCGGTCAAAGCGTTGATACGACCGGCAGTTCGATGGCGACTGATTTTAGCCAGGCGTCCATCAGCGCCATCGATGCCGACGAGGGAGTCGATCCTGTGGCCGAAGCTGACGTCTATATGGCGTATGGCCGCGATGCGCAGGCTGAGGAAATCCTGCTGGATGCCCTGAAGACGGATCCGACCCGCACGGCGATACACGTCAAGCTGCTGGAGATCTACGCCGGGCGCAAGAACAACAAGCAGTTTGAAACCCTGGCAAGCGATCTCTACGCACAGTCAGGCGGTGTCGGTGGGGATTGGGAAAAGGCCGCCGCCATGGGCCTGAAGCTCGATCCGGCCAATCCGCTGTACGGTGGTGGCACTGCCGGGGACAAGCCATCCGTACATACTGACACGACGGTCATTGTGCCTGCGGGCGAAAAGCAGCTTCGCGACACATGGACCATGCCTGGAGAATTGAGCCAAATCTCCGATGCAGTCGAAAAGGGTGCTGCTACGGTGGTTCTGGAAAGGCCGGTTGCTACCGTTGCCGAGGCGCCTGTGGCTGCGGCCGCACTCGATTTCGATCTCGATCTGGGCGCCCCCGCTGCCGCGCCAGTGCCCCAGACACCCGCGCCGCCGCCATCGGCCTCCGCAAAGGCGGAATCTCCTGCCGGCCTGGACTTCGACCTGGGCATGGATTTCAAGGCCGGCAGCAAGCAGCAGGCCGAATACAATCCTGAGGCAACCATGATCCTGGACGTGGCGAAAACCGCTCCCCCGGCAGCTGATCTGGAACTCGACATCAAGCTCGATGAACCGGTTGCACCCGCTGACGAGGGCCTGCACTTCGACCTCGACCTCGGCGCACCTGTCCCGTCTGCCGCCGAAGTGGTCGACATGGAAAAAACGATTGCCGGCGGAAATGCGCTTGATTTCGATTTCAATATCGGTGCGCCGACGGCGCCAAGGCCTGCACCCAAGGCGGAAGCGGAGATTGATCTGGGTTCCATCAGCCTCGATCTCGGGAAGCCGTCTGCCGCCGCCGAGCCTGCTGCAGGAGACGAAGTGTCAACCAAGCTTGAGTTGGCCAAGGCCTATGACGAAATGGGCGACAGGGAAGGCGCACGCGAGTTGCTGAACGAAGTTGTCAAGGAAGGCAATGCCGAGCAACAGGCCAAGGCTCAAGGCATGCTCGCCAAGCTGAGCTGAATCGTCTGAAGGAGGGCGCAATGTCCTCCGCCAAACCTCTCCGTTTTCCGATGCTGCACCCGACCGTCCGCCTCGTCACCTGGGGCGTGGCGGCTGCGCTGGTCCAATGGCTGCCGCCGTCCGGCCTGTTGCTGGCGTGCGCTGCCGCCCTGGCAGCAGGCGCCTGGTACGCGCAGCGGCGGCTTGGATTGCTGTTGAAACGCACGCGCTGGCTGATTGTCTCCCTCGTACTGTTGTTTGCCCTGGCTACGCCGGGCGTCTATCTGCTGCCGATGTTTGGAAGCCTGGGTCCGACGGAAGAGGGGCTGCGCCTCGGCCTTGAACACTTCATGCGACTCCTGTTTGTGCTGGCCAGCCTTGCGGTGCTCCTGGAAATGACCGGCCTGGAAGGCCTGGTGGTCGGACTCCATGGATTGCTGCTGCCGTTGTCCTGGCTGGGACTGAACCGGGGCCGGGTAGCCATGCGCCTGATGCTGGTGATGCATTATGTCGAGGCGTCCCCGCCGGGACGTCATTGGCGGGAATGGCTGCGGGGGAATGCGACAGATGGGGCGGCGTTCAGGCTCCGCTTGCAGTCGCCTGCCTTCGGCGTCGCCGATTTCGCCGTCCTGGCGGGACTGACTTTTGCCGTGGCCGCCTTCATCGGTGCCGCTTCGTGAGAGTCGCCCTGGGGCTGGAGTACGATGGTGCTGCCTATGCCGGCTGGCAGACCCAGCCGCAAGGGAATACCGTACAGGATGCGCTGGAACTGGCGCTGGCGGAGATTGCCGGGGCGCCTGTGCGCGTGACTTGTGCCGGGCGCACCGATGCGGGCGTGCACGCTGCGGCCCAGGTGGTGCATTTCGACGCCCCGGCCGCACGGCCGGAGAATGCCTGGGTGCGCGGCGTGAACGCCCACCTGCCGGACAGTATCGCCGTGCGCTGGTCGCGCGAGGTGACGGACGAATTCCATGCGCGTTTTTCCGCGCGCTCGCGCAGCTATCGCTACCTGCTCCACAACCATGCCGTGCGCCCCGCGCTGTTGCATGGCCGGGTCGGCTGGTTTCACCTTCCGCTCGACATCGGTGCCATGCACGCCGGCGCGGTGCTGTTGCAGGGGGAACGGGACTTTTCAGCGTTCCGTGCCGCCGGGTGCCAGGCCAGATCGCCGGTGAAGACGCTGCATCGCGCCGAGGTTTCGCGTCACGGCGATTGCATCGTCTTCGATTTTCGCGCCAGCGCCTTCCTGCACCACATGGTGCGCAACATGGTCGGTGCCCTCGTCTATGTCGGCAAGGGCGCGCATCCGCCTGAATGGATTGGCGATCTGGTAGCGAGCCGGGATCGCAGCCTGGCGGCGCCGACCTTTTCGCCGCACGGCCTGTACCTGTCCGGCGTCGAGTACGAGGCGCGCTGGCAGTTGCCCATGAATGGCCGTATCATCGCGCCTTTCGATCCGCTTGCCTTCTAGCTTGCAAAGAATCCGCATCAAGATCTGCGGCATCACCCGGCCCGAGGATGCACGCGCCGCCGTCGATCTCGGCGCCGACGCCATCGGCCTGGTTTTCTACGCGCCCAGCCCGCGTTGTGTCTCGGTCGAGCAGGCTTGGGAGATCGCCCGCGTCGTGCCGCCGTTCGTCACCCTGGTCGGCCTGTTCGTGAACGAGTCGAAGCTGACGGTTCGCCGGGTCATGGAGGCGGTGCCGGTTCAGCTGCTGCAGTTCCACGGCGAGGAGGAGGAATCCTTCTGCCGATCCTTCCATGCGCCTTACATAAAGGCGGCGCGGGTGAGGACGGGCCTCGATTTGGTAAAATACGCCGAAGCCTACCCAACTGCGCAAGGACTGCTCCTCGACGCCTTCGTTGAGGGCTATGGCGGCGGCGGCAAGTCCTTTGACTGGTCGTTGATTCCGCCGCATCTGCCCCTGCCGGTCATCCTGTCGGGTGGCCTGGATCCCGGCAATGTGGCCGAGGCGGTGCGCACCGTGCAGCCCTGGGCGGTGGACGTCAGCAGCGGGGTGGAGTCTGCCAAGGGAATCAAGGACGCGGGCAAGATGGCTGCGTTCATATCTGGAGTAAGAGATGGGGAAGCCGGAAGCACCCTATAACCTGCCCGACGCGCGAGGCCATTTCGGCCCCTACGGCGGCACCTTCGTCGCCGAGACGCTGATCGAGGCGCTCGACGAACTCAAGCGCGCCTACGCCGCCGCCAAGGCGGATCCCGCCTTCAAGGCCGAGTTCGACTACGAGTTGAAGCACTACGTCGGCCGCCCGAGCCCGATCTACCACGCCAGGCGCTGGTCGGAACTGCTCGGCGGCGCGCAGATCTACCTCAAGCGCGAGGACCTCAACCACACCGGTGCGCACAAGATCAACAACTGCATTGGCCAGGCCATGCTGGCGCGCCGCATGGGCAAGCCGCGCGTCATTGCCGAGACGGGCGCCGGACAACACGGCGTTGCCACCGCCACCGTCGCCGCGCGCTACGGCATGGAATGCGTGGTCTACATGGGTTCGGAAGACGTCAAGCGCCAGGCCGCCAACGTCTATCGCATGAAGTTGCTCGGCGCCAGCGTGGTGCCGGTGGAGTCCGGCTCGAAGACGCTGAAGGATGCCCTCAACGAGGCCATGCGCGACTGGGTGACCAACGTCGGCAACACCTTCTACATCATCGGCACGGTCGCCGGCCCGCATCCCTATCCGATGATGGTGCGCGACTTCCAGGCGGTCATCGGCGAGGAGTGCCGCGTGCAGATGCCGGAGCTGGCGGGGCGCCAGCCGGATGTCGTCATCGCTTGCGTCGGCGGCGGCTCCAACGCCATGGGCATCTTCTATGATTACCTCCTGGAGGAGACGGTGAAGCTGGTCGGCGTCGAGGCGGCCGGCTACGGCCTGGATAGCGGCCAACACGCTGCCTCCCTCATCGCCGGCCGGCCCGGCGTTCTGCACGGCAACCGCACCTACCTGTTGCAGGACGAGAACGGACAGATCATCGAGACGCACTCGATCTCCGCCGGCCTCGACTATCCCGGTGTCGGTCCCGAGCATGCCTGGCTGAAGGACAGCCACCGTGCCGAATATGTCGCCGTCACCGATGAAGAAGCGCTGGCCGCCTTCCATGCCCTGTGCCGCTACGAGGGCATCATCCCGGCGCTGGAGTCTTCGCATGCGCTCGCCTATGCCGCCAGGCTGGCGCCGACGCTGCCGCAGGACAAGCTCCTGCTGGTGAATCTCTCCGGACGCGGCGACAAGGACATGCATACCGTCGCCGAGAAATCGGGAATCCAGTTCTGATGTCGCGCATCAAGAACACCTTCGAGAAGTTATCCGGGCAGGGACGCAAGGCCCTGATCCCGTTCATCACCGCCGGCGACCCGGACCCTGCCCTGACCCTGCCGCTGATGCGGGCACTGGTGGCCGGCGGCGCCGACATCATCGAACTGGGCGTGCCTTTCTCCGACCCGATGGCGGACGGGCCGACCATCCAGCGCGCCTCCGAACGGGCGCTCAAGCACGGCATGTCACTACGCCAGGTGCTGGCCATCGTGCGCGAATTCCGCGCCGGCGACATCGCGACACCGGTGGTGCTGATGGGCTATGCCAATCCGATCGAGGCGATGGGGGTTGGCGCCTTCGCCGCCGAGGCGAAGCAGGCCGGAGTTGATGGCGTGCTGGTGGTCGATTACCCGCCCGAGGAATGCGTCGACTTCGCGGCGAAGCTCAAGGCGGTCGGCATCGATCCGATCTTTCTGCTGGCGCCCACCTCGACGGACGATCGCTTCGGCCAGGTGGCCGAAGTGGGCAGAGGCTACATTTATTATGTTTCGCTGAAGGGCGTCACCGGCGCCGGCCATCTCGACCTGGACGAGGTGGCGCGGCGCATTCCGGCCATCCGCCAGAAGGTCGGCATGCCGGTCGGCGTCGGCTTTGGCATCCGCGATGCGGATAGTGCGCGGCGCATCGCCGCCGTGGCCGATGCCGTCGTGATCGGCAGCCGCCTCATCGAGGAGATCGAAAACAGCCCGCGCGAGCAGGCGGCTGCCAACGTCACGACCTTTCTGCGCGGCATCCGCAGTGCGCTGGACGAGCTGGCCGTTTCCAGGGAGGCGTCATGAGCTGGCTGCAGAAGCTGCTTCCGCCGAAGATCAAGCGCGCCGAAGGCGCCAAAAAGTCGATACCCGAAGGCCTCTGGTGCAAATGCCCGAGTTGCGAAGCCACCCTCTACAGCTCGGACCTCGAGAAAAACCTCAACGTCTGTCCCAAGTGCGGCCATCACCATCGCCTGCGCGCCCGCGCCCGGCTCAACCTGCTGCTGGATGCGGAAGGCCGCTTCGAGATCGGCGCCGAGGTGCTGCCGGTCGACCCCCTGAAGTTCAAGGACAGCAAGCGCTATGCCGAGCGGCTCAACGCCGCCGCGGACGAGACGGAAGAGGGCGACGCGCTGGTGGTGATGCAGGGCGCGGTGAAGACCCTGCCGGTGGTGATCGCCGCCTTCGAATTCGATTTCATGGGCGGCTCGATGGGCTCGGTGGTCGGCGAGCGCTTCGTGCGCGGCGTGCGCGTGGCGGTCGAGCAGCAGATGCCCTTCGTCTGCATCACCGCCACCGGCGGTGCACGCATGCAGGAGGGCCTGTTTTCGCTGATGCAGATGGCCAAGACCACGGCGGCCGTCACGCAGCTCTCAGCCAACCGGCTGCCCTTCATTTCCATCCTCACCGATCCCACCATGGGCGGCGTCTCGGCCAGCTTCGCTTTCGTCGGTGACGTCGTCATGGCCGAACCGGGGGCGCTGATCGGCTTCGCCGGGCCGCGCGTCATCGAGCAGACGGTGCGCGAGAAGTTGCCGGAAGGCTTCCAGCGCGCCGAATTCCTGCTCGAGAAAGGCGCCATCGACATGATCGTCGACCGGCGCGAAATGCGCGACAAGCTGGCATCCCTCCTGACCCTACTGCAGAAAATTCCCGCGCTCTGATCCTGGCACCTACCCCTCGCCATACTCTGCAGGATTGGCTGGCGCACATCGAGCGGCTGCATGCCCAGCCCATCGCCCTCGGACTCGATCGCGTGCTGGCCGTGAGGCGCGTGCTCGGTGCGCGGCAGAACGCGCCGGTTATTTCTGTCGGCGGCACGAATGGCAAAGGCTCCACCTGCGCCATGCTGGAGCGCATCCTGCTCAGCGCCGGCTATCGCGTCGGCCTGTATACTTCGCCGCATCTCATCGACTACAACGAGCGGGTGCGCATCGATGGCCGCCCGGCCTCCGATGAAGTGCTGTGCGCCTCCTTTGCGAAGGTGGAGGCGGCGCGCGGCGACGCCTCCCTGACATATTTCGAGTTCGGCACGCTGGCGGCGTGGGAAGCCTTCTCCGGGGCGGCTGTCGACGTGGTGATACTCGAAGTCGGGCTGGGCGGGCGGCTGGACGCGGTCAATGTCTTCGATGCCGATTGCGCCGTCGTCACCTCGGTCGACCTCGACCACATGGACTACCTCGGCGAGACGCGCGAGGCGATCGGCTTCGAGAAAGCGGGGATTTTCCGTCCCGGCCGGCCGGCCATCCTCGGCGAGGCGCAGCCGCCGCAAAGCCTGCTCGACCATGCCGCAAGCATCGGCGCCCGGCTGCAGATCATGGGCCGGGATTTCGGCTACATGGCCGAGCAGGGGCAGTGGACATTCTGGAGTCGCCGCGGCCGGCGCGGCGGGCTGGCCTATCCGGCCTTGCGCGGCGCCATCCAGCTGGCGAACGCCAGTACGGCAATTGCCGTGCTGGAGGCGCTGGCTGAGAGGCTGCCGGTATCCATGCAGGACATCCGCCGCGGCCTGATCGAAGTGGCATTGCCGGGCCGCTTCCAGGTGCTGCCCGGCCGCCCGACCGTGGTGCTGGACGTCGGCCACAACCCGCAGGCGGCTGGCGTGCTGGCCGAGAATCTCGGCGGCATGGCCTTTCATCCCGAGACCTGGGCGGTGTTCGGCATGTTGCATGACAAGGATATTGCCGGGGTCGTAGAGCGGGTCAGGGGGCGAATCGACCGCTGGCTGGTGACCGGCCTGCCTGGGCCGCGCGGCCTGGGTGCGACCGGGATGGCGGAGTTGCTCGAAAGTCTGGGCATCCACGTCGAAGGGCGCTTCGATTCCCCGGCCGAAGCCTATCGCGCGGCGAGGGAGCGCGCAGGGGAAGATGATAGAATTGTCGCCTTCGGTTCCTTCCTCACCGTGTCAGGTGTGCTGCAGGCGATAGACGATGAGCGAAAACGACGCACAACTTGAGCTGAAGAAGCGCGCGCGCCGCCGCCTGGTCGGCGCTGCTGCCCTGGCGGTGCTGGCAGCGATCGTGCTGCCGATGGTCATGGACCAGGCGCCCAAACAGCAGCCGGCCCAGGACATCCAGATCCGCATTCCCGCCCCGGATGCCGGCGCCTTCACCTCGCGTATTCTGCCTGTCAAGCCTGGCGCTACGCCGACCCCGCTGCCGCCGGCTACCGTTCCCGAAGCCAATACTTCGGCAGCGGTCAGGCAGCCAGCTGCTCCGGCCAAGCCCGAGCCGATGCCGGAACCCAAGCCGGAACAGAAAACGGCCGCAGCCAAGGCGGAAGTCAGTCCTGGCGCTACGGCAACCAAGCCATCCGAGCCCCGTAGCCAGGCACCGGTTGATGACAAGCTGCCGGCAAAAAAGCCTGAGGAAACCAAAGCCAAGCCGGCGGTGGCCGGCAGCGGCGGACAATGGGTGGTACAGCTTGGCGCCTACCGCGATCAGGCGAACGTGCGTAACCTGACGGCAAAGCTCAAGCAGCAGGGCTACAATTTCTATACGGAAGTGCTGTCCTCCCCCGACGGCGTCAGCAAGACCCGTGTGCGGGCAGGCCCCTTTTCCAGCAAGGAAGCCGCCGAGGCGGCACGTGATCGCATCAAGCGCATCGGTGTGGACGGCATCGTCGCCGAGAAGGGTGCATGACGGCTTTCGATTACGCCGTGCTGGCGGTTTTAGGGCTGTCCCTGCTGCTCGGCGTGTGGCGGGGCCTGGCGAGCGAGGTGCTGGCCCTGGCGGCTTGGATCGTCGCCTTCCTGGCAGGAAAGATGCTGGCGCCGGAAATGGCCCCGCTATTCGGCGAATGGATTCGTGAACCGGCGCTCCGCTACGCCGCTGCCTTCGGCGTCATCGCGGTGCTGGTGCTGGCGGTGGCGGCGATAGCACGCTTGCTGCTGTCGAAGCTGTTGCGGGCGGTCGGTCTGGGACCGCTGGACCGGTTTCTGGGCGCAGCGTTTGGTGTTGCCCGCGGAGGGCTGATCGTGATGCTGTTGGTGCTGATCGGAGGCATGACGACACAGCCGCAGGAGGCTTGGTGGCGCGAGGCGAAGCTGGCACCACCGCTGGAAACGGCGGCGCTGGCTTCGAAGCCGTGGTTGCCGCCGGAGGTGGCGAAGCGCATTCGCTATAGGTGAGACATGTGCGGAATCCTGGGCGTCGTCGCGACGACGCCGGTAAACCAGCTTCTCTATGACGGACTGCAGGTGCTGCAGCACCGCGGCCAGGACGCGGCCGGCATCGCCACGGCCGAGACCGGCGTCTTTCACATGCACAAGGGCCCCGGCCTGGTGCGAGACGTCTTTCGCACGCGCAACATGCGCAGCCTGGAGGGCAACTGGGGCATCGCCCATTGCCGCTATCCGACAGCCGGTTCGGCCCACAACTCCGCCGAGTCGCAGCCCTTCTACGTGAATTCCCCATTCGGTCTGATGCTGGCGCACAACGGCAACCTGACCAATGCCGAGGAACTCAAGCGCGAAATGTTCCTGCAGGACCTGCGCCACATCAACACCAATTCGGATTCCGAGGTGCTGCTCAACGTGCTGGCGCACGAACTGCAGGCGGCGGCGACCAAGTACCAGCTCGATGCCGAGACCATCTTCAAGGCGGTGGCCGGCGTGCATCGCCGCGTGCGTGGCGCCTATGCCGTGGTGGCGATGATCGCCGGCTACGGCCTGCTCGCCTTTCGCGATCCCTACGGCATTCGTCCATTGATCGTCGGACGCAACGTCACACCGGCCGGCAATGAGTATCTGGTGGCCTCCGAAAGCGTTGCGCTCGACACGCTGGGCTTCCAGATCATGCGCGACGTGGCGCCGGGCGAGGCGGTGCTGATCGACATCCAGGGCAATTTCCACAGCAAGCAGTGCGCCGAGCACACCCTGCGCGCGCCCTGCATCTTCGAGTTCGTGTATCTGGCCAGGCCGGACTCGCTGATTGACGGCATTTCCGTCTACGAAAGCCGCGTCAAGATGGGCGAGCACCTGGCGGACAAGATCCGCCACACGCTGCCGCACATCGAAATCGATTCGGTCATTCCGATTCCGGATTCCAGCCGCCCCTCGGCCATGGAATTGGCCACCCGCCTGAACCTTCCCTACCGCGAGGGCTTCGTCAAGAACCGTTACATCGGCCGTACCTTCATCATGCCCGGCCAGGCACAGAGGCGGAAATCGGTACGCCAGAAGCTGAATACCATCGCCCAGGAGTTCCGCGGCAAGAACGTGCTGCTGGTGGACGATTCGATCGTGCGCGGCACCACCAGCAAGGAGATCGTGCAGATGGCCCGCGACGCCGGCGCCCGCAAGGTGTATTTCGCCTCGGCGGCGCCGCCGGTGCGCTTCGCCAACGTCTATGGCATCGACATGCCGAGCCGGCACGAGCTCATCGCCAGCGACCGCAACGATGAGGAAATCTGCCGGGAAATCGGCGCCGACGGCCTGATCTACCAGGATCTCGAGTCGCTCAAGGCGGCGGTGCATTCGCTCAATCCGTCGATCACGGTGTTCGAAACGTCCTGTTTCGACGGCTGCTATGTCACCGGGGATGTCAGCGCCGAATACCTCACCAGTGTCGAGAACCAGCGCAGCGACGGCAAGCTGAGCGGCGAGGACGGAGAAGTGGCCCAGCTCGACCTGAATCTCGTCGTGGCGGATTGACAGGAGCCCGAACGCCGTGTAGCTTTCGATCTGCGCCGATTTGATATCAGCTTGCGGGCGCCTTATAAATGCGGCTAAAGCGAGGGGAAAACCCGGTCGCTCAGCTGCGCCGGGTTTTCTGCTTTTGGGGTTTGAACATGGACAAGGAATTCGATCTGGACACGCTGGCGGTGCGCGCGGGCATTACCCGCAGCCAGTTCAACGAGCACGCCGAGGCGCTCTACCTCACCTCGAGCTTTGTCTTCGACAACGCCGCCCAGGCGGCGGCACGCTTTTCCGGCGAGGAGGACGGCTTCGTCTATGGCCGCTTCTCCAACCCCACCGTCAGCATGCTGCAGGAGCGCCTGGCGGCGCTGGAAGGCGGCGAGGCCTGCATCGCCACCGCGAGCGGCATGGCGGCGATTCTGTCCACCGTCATGGCGCTGATGAAGGCGGGTGAGCACATTGTCGCTTCTCAGGGCATTTTCGGGGCGACGCAGCAGCTCTTCGGCGGCATCCTCAGCAGGTTCGGCGTCGACACCACCTTTGTCGCTTCGAATGCCCCGGCGGCGTTCAGTGCGGCGCTCCGGCCGCAGACGAAGCTGGTCTTCATCGAGACACCGTCAAACCCGCTCACCGAGGTGTTCGACATCGCCGCCCTGGCCGAGGTCGCCCATGCCGGCGGCGCACTGCTGGCGGTAGACAACTGCTTCTGCTCGCCGGCGCTGCAGCGGCCGCTGGCACTGGGCGCCGATCTGGTGATCCATTCCGCCACCAAGTATCTCGACGGCCAGGGCCGCGTTCTCGGTGGTGCGGTGGTGGGGCGCAAGGAACTTGCCGAGGAGGTGTTCAAGTTCCTGCGCACTGCCGGGCCGTCGATTTCTCCGTTCAATGCCTGGATCATCCTGAAGGGCCTTGAAACCTTGCGCATCCGCATGGCGGCGCAATCGGCGGCGGCGCTTGAGCTGGCGCGCTGGCTGGAGGCGCAGCCGCAGGTGGCGCGGGTCTACTACCCCGGGCTGCCTTCGCATCCGCAGCATGCGTTGGCGATGCGCCAGCAGAAGGCCGGCGGCGCCATCGTTTCCTTCGAGGTCAAGGGCGGTCGCGAGGAGGCCTGGCGGCTGGTTGACGCCACGCGCCTGATCTCGATCACGGCGAATCTCGGCGATACCAAGAGCACCATCACCCATCCGGCCAGCACCACGCACGGACGCATCAGCGCCGAGGCGCGCGCCGCTTCAGGCATCCGCGACAGCCTGCTTCGCGTGGCCGTCGGGCTGGAATCGGTGGCCGACTTGCAGGCCGATTTGGCTCGCGGCCTGGCCTTGATTTGACAAGTCAAACGGCGGCGGGCGGCCATTCAAGCAGGCGGCAGCCGGACGCATCGCAGGCGAGATAGCCACCGCGTTCATACCAGTCGGGCAGCACCCAGCGTTCGCAGGCTTCGCCGGCGACCGCCAGCCGGTGAAGCGCCGGTCGATGGGTATGGCCATGGATGAGCCGCGTGCAGCGATGGGAAGTCAGTACCTGCAGCACGGCGGCAGGATTGACGTCCATGATCTCTGCCGGCTTGGCGCGCTTCTGTGCCTCGCTTTCCTGCCGCAGCGCCTCGATCTTCGCCTTGCGCTGATCCAGCGGCAGGGCGAGAAATGACTTGCGCCACTCGGGCGAGCGTACTTCAGTGCGGAACATCTGATAAGCGTCGTCGTCGGTGCACAGCGTGTCGCCATGCATGAGCAGGACGCTCGCCCCGGCGATCTCGACCAGCGCAGGGTCGGGCAGCAGCGTCAGGCCTGCCTTGCTTGCAAACCCGTCTCCGGCGAGAAAATCACGATTTCCCGCCATGAAGAACAGGGGCACATCGGATTGCGACAGCCGCTGCAAGCCGGCGCAGATTTTCGCATTGAAGGGATCGTCGAGATCGTCGTCCCCCGCCCAGTACTCGAACAGGTCGCCGAGCACGTAGAGCGCCTCGGCCTGGCGGGCCGGGCCAGCGAGGAAATCGAGGAAGAGCCGGCCGATCTGCGGCCGGCTCGGGCAGAGATGGAGGTCGGAGATGAACAGGCTTGCCATCGCCGCCCCTGCCGATGTCAGGCGACCTCGGCCTTCTGGATCAACACGTCGTCGGCCGGCACGTCCTGGTGGAAGCCCTTCGATCCGGTCTTGACGCCCTTGATCTTGTCGACCACGTCCATGCCCTCGACCACCTTGCCGAAGACGCAGTAGCCCCAGCCCTGGCCGCTCGGCGCGGTGTGGTTGAGGAAGGCGTTGTCCTTGACGTTGATGAAGAACTGCGCGGTGGCCGAGTGCGGGTCGCCGGTGCGCGCCATGGCGACGGTGTAGCGGTCGTTCTTCAGGCCGTTGGCGGCTTCATTCTGGATTGGCGCATTGGTCGGCTTCTGGTTCATGCCCGGCTCGAAGCCGCCGCCCTGGATCATGAAGCCGTCGATGACGCGGTGGAAAATCGTGCCGTTGTAGAAACCATCTTTCACATATTGCAGGAAATTCTCGACGGTCTTCGGCGCCTTGTCGGCATACAGTTCG
>CAJPFL010000068.1 GCA_905339315.1 Rhodocyclaceae bacterium | reverse complement strand
GAAGACCGTCGCCCTGACCGGCGAGGGCCTGCTGCAGATCGTCCTGGTGCTGTTCATCTCGTTCTTCATCTACCGCGACGGCGCGGCCCTGGCGGAGCGCCTGAGGAGCGGCAGCGTCCGGCTCGGCGGCGAGCTCGGCGGGCAGATGCTGACGCTGAGCCGCAACACCGTCATGGGAGTGATGGTCGGCATCGTCGGCACGGCGGCGGCGCAGTCGCTGGTGACGCTGATCGGCCTCCTCATCGCCGGCGTGCCCGGCGCGATGCTGCTGGCGGCGGCCACCTTCTTCCTTTCCATGATCCCGATCGGCCCGCCGCTCGTCTGGGGCGGCGCCGCCTTCTGGCTCTACGACCAGGGCCAGACCGGCTGGGCGATCTTCATGACCATCTACGGCCTGGCCGTCATCAGCAGCGTCGACAACTTCGTCAAGCCGCTGCTCATCAGCCGCACCGCCAGCCTGCCGATCCTGCTGATCGCGCTGGGCGTCTTCGGCGGCATCATCGCCTTCGGCTTCATCGGCATCTTCCTCGGCCCGGTGCTGCTGGCGCTCGGCCTGGTGCTCGCCGAAAAGTGGACGGCCGGCCTGATGCCGCCCGCGGCGGGGCGCGAGTGATCGAGACCGACCGCCTGATCTCCGCCGCGCCCGAGTCCACGCAGGAGGCGCAGATCGAGCGCGCGCTGCGGCCGCGCAGGCTCGAGGAGTACGTCGGCCAGCAGAAGATCCGCGAGCAGCTCTCCATCTTCATCGAGGCGGCGAGGAAGCGCGGCGAGGCGCTCGACCATGTCCTGCTGTTCGGCCCGCCGGGGCTGGGCAAGACGACGCTGGCGCACATCATCGCCCACGAGATGGGCGTCAACCTGCGCCACACCTCCGGGCCGGTGCTGGAGCGCGCCGGCGACCTGGCGGCGATCCTGACCAACCTCGAACCGCACGACGTGCTGTTCATCGACGAGATCCACCGCCTCTCGGCAGTGGTGGAGGAGATCCTCTACCCGGCGCTGGAGGACTTCCAGATCGACATCATGATCGGCGAGGGCCCGGCGGCGCGCTCGGTGAAGCTCGACCTGCCGCCGTTCACCCTGGTCGGCGCCACCACCCGCGCCGGCATGCTGACCAACCCGCTGCGCGACCGCTTCGGCATCGTCTCGCGGCTGGAGTTCTACTCGCCGGAGGAGCTGACGCGCATCGTCACGCGCTCGGCGCAGCTGCTCAACGTCGAGATCGGCGCGGAGGGCGCCTTCGAGATCGCCCGCCGCGCCCGCGGCACGCCGCGCATCGCCAACCGCCTGCTGCGCCGCGTGCGCGACTTCGCCGAGGTGCGGGCCGAAGGGGCCATCACCCAGCCGGTCGCCGACGCCGCGCTGACGATGCTCGACGTCGACCACATCGGCCTCGACATCATGGACCGCAAGCTGCTCGGCGCCGTGCTGGAGAAGTTCGGCGGCGGCCCGGTCGGGCTCGACAACCTGGCGGCGGCGATCGGGGAAGCGCGCGACACCATCGAGGACGTGCTCGAGCCCTACCTGATCCAGCAGGGCTACCTGCAGCGCACGCCGCGCGGCCGCATGGCGACTGTCGCCACCTGGCGACACTTCGGCCTGGCCGCGCCCAGCCAGAACGGCAGCGGCGAGCTGTGGGAGCCGCAGTAACCCCGTTCCGCCGGCGGACGCGTTTAACGGGCATGACCCACCCCTTGGGGTAAAATGCCCGCATGCCGTCCGTCAATGAATCCGCGCCGGGAACGTTCTCCTTCCCGGTGCGCGTGTATTACGAGGACACCGACACGGCCGGTGTCGTGTATTACGCCGGCTATCTGCGCTTCCTCGAGCGCGGCCGCACCGAATGGCTGCGCGCGCTGGGAGTCGGGCAGTTCCGGCTGGCGCAGGAAGCGGGCATCGTCTTCGCCGTGCGCTCGCTCAACATCGAATACCTGAAGCCGGCGCGGCTCGACGACGTGCTCACCGTGCTGACGGAACTGACTTTGCCCGGCCGCGCACAGGTCACGCTGAAACAGCGGATTGAACGCGACGGCGAGACCCTGGTCGAAGCCAGCGTGCGCATCGCCTGCCTGAACACCAAAACAATGAAGCCCGCGGCACTGCCGGCGGCGCTCAGAAACAAAATGGGAGCGTCATGAACGTCACCACCGACCTGTCGATCATTTCCCTCGTCGCCAACGCCAGCATCCCCGTGATGGGCGTCATGCTGCTGCTGGCGGCGGTGTCGCTGATGTCCTGGTACTGGATCTTCCGCAAGTGGTTCGGCATCCGCGCCGCGCGCGCCAAGACCGAGCAGTTCGAGCGCGACTTCTGGAGCGGCGGCGACCTCAACGCCCTGTTCCAGAGTGCGGTAAACGACCGCCACAGCGCCGGCGCGCTGGAGCGCATCTTCGAGGCCGGCTACCGCGAGTTCACCAAGCTGCGCGGGCAGAAGTCGCTCGACCCGGCCAGCATCGTCGATGGCTCGCGCCGCGCCATGCGCGCCACCTACCAGCGCGAGATGGACCACCTCGAGGCGCACCTCGCCTTCCTCGCCTCGGTCGGCTCGGTCAGCCCCTACGTCGGCCTGTTCGGCACGGTGTGGGGAATCATGAACGCCTTCCGCGGCCTGGCCAACGTCAGCTCCGCCACGCTGGCGCACGTCGCCCCCGGCATCGCCGAGGCGCTGGTCGCCACCGCCATCGGCCTGTTCGCCGCCATCCCCGCCGTCGTCGCCTACAACCGCTTCGCCCACGACATCGACCGCGTCAGCATCCGCTTCGAGAGCTTCATGGAGGAGTTCTCGAACATCTTGCAAAGGCAGCTGAGATAAGCATGCGCCAGCGCCGCCTCATGAACCAGATCAACGTCGTGCCCTACATCGACGTGATGCTGGTGCTGCTGGTGATCTTCATGGTCACCGCGCCGCTGATCCAGGTGGCGTCGGTGGACGTGCCGACGGTGGGCAAGGCCGCCCAGGCGCCGAGCGACCCGCTGCAGGTGATCGTCAGGGCCGACCAGTCGCTGGCCTTCCGCGCCACGCCGAACGCCGCGCCGCGCGACGTCACGCGCGACGAGCTGCTGCGCCTGGTGGCGGAAGCGCAGAAGAAGAATCCGCAGCAGGCGGTGGTGGTGGCCGGCGACAAGAGCGTGCGCTACGAGGCCGTCATGAAGGTCATGGACGACCTGCAGAAGCAGCAGGTCGCCCGCGTCGGCCTGCTGGTGCAGCAGGGGCAATGAGCGCCGTCCTGGACGAGCGGGCGGATCCCGGCAAGGCGGCCTCGGCCGCGCTCGCCGCGCTGGTGCATATCGCCCTGGCGATCCTGCTGGTCTACGGCATCCGCTGGCAGACGCGCTCGCCCGAGGCGGTCGAGGTGGA
>CAJPFL010000067.1 GCA_905339315.1 Rhodocyclaceae bacterium | reverse complement strand
TCCAGCTGATCCAGCGTGAGCAGGCCGGAACGCAGGCCGTCGTCCACATCATGGTTGTTGTAGCCGATTTCGTCGGCGAGGTTGCACAATTGCGCCTCGATCGAGGGCTGGGAGCCCTCGATGAAGCGACGGCCGAGGTCGCCGAGTTCATGGGCTTTTTTAGGCGCGCAATGCTTGAGGATGCCTTCACGCGTCTCATAGGTCAGGTTGAGGCCGTCGAAGGCGCCATAGCGCTCTTCCAGCAGGTCGACGGTGCGCAGGCTCTGCAGGTTGTGCTCGAAGCCGCCGTGATCGCGCATGCAGGCATTCAGTGCATCCTGCCCGGCGTGCCCGAATGGGGTATGGCCCAGGTCATGGGCCAGCGCAATGGCTTCGGCCAGGTCCTCGTTCAGTTGCATCGCGCGCGCCAGGGTGCGTGCGATCTGCGCCACCTCGATGCTGTGCGTCAGGCGCGTGCGGAACAGGTCACCTTCGTGATTGACGAATACCTGGGTCTTGTATTCGAGGCGACGGAACGCCGTCGAATGCACGACGCGGTCGCGATCGCGCTGGAATTCGCTGCGCGCCGCCGGCGTCGGCTCGGGGTGCCGCCGCCCCTTCGAGTGCGCCTCAGACACGGCATAGCGGGCCAGTTCAGCCACGGCAGCAGGCCCCTATGGCGGCACGCAACTCCGCTTCAGGAACATCACTGCGGATCACCCCGCGACCGATGGCTTCGAGCAGGACCAGGCGCAGCTTGCCCGCCGTGACCTTCTTGTCCAGGGCCATCAATTCCAGATAGCGGTCCGCGCCCAGCGCGGGGCCCTGTGTGGGCAATCCGGCCCGCTCGAACAGCGAGACGGTTCTTGCCAGATCCGCCTCGCCCAGCCAACCCATGCGACGTGACAGTTCCATCGCCATCACGGTACCGGCAGCGACCGCTTCACCATGCAGCCACTCGCCATAGCCCAGTCCGGCCTCGATGGCATGGCCGAAGGTGTGGCCGAGGTTGAGCAGGGCGCGCACGCCGGATTCGGTTTCGTCGGCCGCCACCACCTCGGCCTTGTTGGCGCAGGAACGCTCGATGGCATGGGTCAGCGCCCCGGGTTCGCGCGCCCGCAGCCGTTCCATGTTCCCTTCCAGCCATGCGAAGAAGGGCAGGTCGCGGATCAAGCCGTACTTGATCACCTCGGCCAGTCCGGCGCACAGCTCCCGTTCAGGCAAGGTGCGCAGGGTGTCCGTGTCGGCCATTACCAGGCGCGGCTGCCAGAAGGCGCCGACCATGTTCTTGCCGAGAGGATGGTTGATCCCGGTTTTTCCCCCCACCGAGGAGTCCACCTGCGCCAGCAAGGTCGTCGGCACCTGGATGAAGGGGACGCCGCGCTGATAGGTCGCAGCGGCAAACCCGGCCAGGTCGCCGATGACGCCGCCACCCAGGGCGATGATCGTCGTGGCACGCTCGCAGCGGTTTTCCAGCAGCGCATCGTAAATGCGGTTGAGGGTCTGCCAGTTCTTGAACTGTTCGCCGTCCGGCAGGACGATTTCCGTGACCTGTACCCCGGCGGCACGCAAGGCGCCGGCCAGGCCGGGCAGGTAGAGCGGCGCCACCGTCTCATTGCTGACCACGGCAGCCAGGGGCGCCCCAAGGTGCGGCAGGACGAGATCGCCCCTCTCCAGCAGGTGATTTCCGACATGGATGGGGTAGCTGCGCGCACCGAGCGCGACCTTCAGGGTTCGCATCTTTTCCGAATTTCCAGTTCCAGCTGGCGCGCCACCGCCAGGGGCGTTCGCACGCCGCCCTCGAGCACGAGGTCGGCAATTTCACGATACAGCGGATCGCGCTGCTGGTGCAGTTCCCGGATTTTCGTCAGGGGATCAGCCACCTGCAGGAGGGGACGGTTGCGGTCGCGCCGCGTGCGCGCATACAACTCGTCCGGCAACACGCACAGATAAATCACCAGGCCGGTTTCCGCAAGGCACTTGCGGTTCTGCGGATCCAGCACCACCCCGCCGCCCGTGGCAAGCACCAGGTCATGTTCCCCCGATAACGACAGCAACACTTGCGACTCGCGGCGACGAAAGCCGGACTCACCCTCGATTTCGAAAATAACCGGAATGCGCACCCCTGTGCGCGCCTCGATTTCGTGGTCGCAATCGACGAAGCGCTTCTTCAGACGCCGCGCCAGATGCCGGCCGATCGTCGTCTTGCCCGCGCCCATCATGCCCACGAAATAGATGTTGTCGCAGGTTTTCACGCAGGAATTTTAGCAGGCGCCTGTGCTCCCGTAAAAAGAAAGGGCCGGCGAAGCCGGCCCTGCGAATTGCCTTGCGGCGCCCTCAACGCATGGTAAGGGATTCGCTGAGGATCTTCGGCGTGATGAAAACCAGCAGCTCGGTCTTGTTGTCCCTTTTCTCGTTGTGCTTGAAAAGGAATCCGACGTACGGCAGGTCGCCCAGCACCGGAATGCGTGTCGTGATGCTTCGGTCATCCTGGGTATAGATGCCGCCGATGACCACGGTGCCGCCATTCTCGACCAGCACCTCGGTCTTGACGTGCTTG
The DNA here is from genome assembly GCA_905339315.1 of Rhodocyclaceae bacterium. Classification (GTDB taxonomy): domain Bacteria; phylum Pseudomonadota; class Gammaproteobacteria; order Burkholderiales; family Rhodocyclaceae; genus Desulfobacillus. Next base: position 12,622 of record CAJPFL010000067.1, on the reverse strand, counting down.
GTGTCGATGGCGACGCCGGCACCGGTTGCTATCAAGGTGTTCGGCGAGTCCTTGTTGACGTCGACCGTCAGATTGACCCTGCCGTCAGGCGTGATCTGCGGCTTCACCTTCAGCGCCAGGTTGGCCTTGCGGAAGGAGATGCTGGTCGCACCGGAACTGGTGGCCTGCTGGTACGGGATTTCTACGCCCTGCTCGATGAGCGCCTCCACCTGGTCGGCCGTGACAACGCGCGGGCTGGAAATGATCTTGCCTCTGCCATCCTGCTCGAGCGCGCTCACCTCAAGGTTCAGGAAGCGTGTCGCGGCATTGTTGAACAGCACGAAGGAAAACTGCCCGGGCTGCTTGCCGGTAATCGACGTCGAAGGCAGGTTCGTGGTCAGGCTATTGGTAAAGAAGTTCGGCGTCGTGGAAATCTGGCCGGTCTGCCATCCGGTTGCCGCCAGCCCGCCGCCAAACAGGATCTTCGCGCCATCGTTGAGTATCTGATTCGCTGCATTGCTGTTGTAGCCCAGGCGCGCACCCAGGTTCCTGTTGAAGTTGTCCTCAGCCTCGACAATGCGCGCTTCGATCATCACTTGCCGGGCCGGCAAGTCGATTTCCGAAATCAGCCTCCGCACGTCCTCCAGGCGGTTGGGCGTATCGGAAACGAAGAGCTTGTTGGTGCGCTCATCGACGATCACCGACCCACGCTTGGAAAGAACGGTTTGGTCCTTGTTCTTCAGGAAGTCGAAGACCGATTTGGCCTTGTGGTAATTCAGCTGGAAGGTTTCGGTCCGGACCGGCTCCAGGTCCGTGATTTGCTGGCGTGACTCCAGCTGCAGCTTTTCCTTGGCGGCCAGTTCGTCGCGCGGCGCAATCCAGATGACGTTGCCGTTCTTGCGCATATCCAGGCCCTTCGCCTGCAGAATGATATCCAGGGCCTGGTCCCACGGAACGTCCTTGAGGCGCAGGGTCAGGCTGCCGCCGACGGTATCGCTGGTAATGATGTTGAAGTCGGTGAAATCGGCGATCACCTGCAGCACGGCACGAACATCGATGTTCTGGAAATTCAGGGACAGTTTTTCTCCCTGATAACCCCGGCGGCCGCCCTGTACGAGCTTGTTGGGATCTTCCACCAGCGGTTTCACCTCGACCACGAACTGGTTGTCGCTCTGGTAGGCATTGTGCTCCCACAGCCCCTTGGGCGATATAACCATGCGGATGTTCTCGCCCTGGGACAGCGTATTCACCGTGGTAATCGGCGTAGCGAAATCCGTCACGTCGAGCCGGCGTCGCAAGGCATCCGGCAGGTCGGTTTTCTGGAACTCGACCACCAGATTGGCGCCTTGCTGGCGGACGTCTATGCCGACGTTGCTGTCGGACAGATCAACGACGACCCGGCCTTCACCGCCCTTTCCTCGGCGAAAGTTGATGTCCCGGATGCTGGCGCGGTCCGCGGAAGGCTTGGCCTGGGCGAACTGCGGCATGCTCGATTGCTCGGCCTTCGCCACCGAATCGGTAGCCACCCCGCCAACGGTGATGTACAGGTCCTTGCCTTCGATCCGGGTCGTCGCCTGGCGCACTTGCCTCAGGTTCAGCACGACGCGCGTACGATCACCGACCTGGACCAGACTGACGCTGCGCAGGTCGCCTTCGTTGACTGTTTGTGAATTTCTCCCCAACGCATTTTTGACCCCCGGGAAGTCAAAGGCAATGCGCGGCGGATTGGCCACGCTGAAGCTTGCCGGGGCGGATGCAAGGGGCTGGCTGGTCGTCAGCTTCACGAGAATATCGCTGCCTTGCTGGCTGACCCCGAGCGCCTCGATGGCGTTCTGCGCCCACGCCGGCTGGACCAGCAGCAAGCACAATGGCAGAAAAAGTCGTTTCATGGTGTTTTTCACTGTATTCATTTCCTGCCCTCCTGCTGCTTCTCCTGCAATTGCAAAGTGCTGGTGCGTTCCATGTAGTCCCCCAGGGAATCGGGAACCAGTTCTTTCAGCTTTACCTCGTTCTCATTGATATCGGTAATGATGCCGAAGTTCTGGCCCATGTAATTTCCGATCTTCACCTGGTGCAGGTTCTTGTCGGCTTGAACCAGGGCGTGGACCATTTTCCCCTTGGTCAGCGTCCCCACCATCTTGAGCGATTCAAGCGGATAGGCTTCCAGCGGCTCCCTGCGGCGATCCATGTCGGGCCTGATGCCACCCCCGCTTCCCGCCTTGCGTTCGGGTTCAATCTTGGAGGCGTTATAGGGTTCGACCAAGTCTGCGGCCTCATACGCGACCGTGGGGAATTGCTTGAGCGGCGGCAAGGGCGGGACCTTCCCCTTGAAATCCTTGGTGGATTCCTTCATCCATTGCCGTACATCCTGGTGCTCTTCGCCGCCACATGCCGACAAGCCAAGACACGCCAGGAATAGGGCTGTCCGCCTCATTTCTTGGCTCCTTTTGCCTTGGCCTGTGCCGCCTTCGCCCTGCGCTGCGCCGCCAGTTCCTCTTCATCAAGATAGCGGTAGGTCATGGCGATAGCGTCCATCTTGAGTTGCCCGCCCTTGTCCGGAACAACGGCAACGTTGGTCAGCGACACAATCCGGGACAGCTTGGCCACGTCGGCAGAGAAGGCCCCCAGGTCGTGATAGATCCCGGTAATTTTCAGGGTAATCGGCAATTCCGCGTAGAAATCCTTGGTTGTTTCCTTGCCTGGCTTGAACAGTTCGAACTGCAACCCGCGCCCAAGCCCGGCCTGGTTGATGTCGATCAGCAGCGCTTCCATCTCGGCCTTGTTCGGCAACTGCTTGAGCAACGCGCCGAAGCTCTTGTCGATTTCTGCCAGCTGCTTGCGATGCTCTTCGAGATTGACCGCCTGCCTCTTTTTGTCAAGGTACTCGTCCTTGAGCTTGGCCTCCTGTTGCTGCTTCCCTTCCAACTCCTCCAGTTGGGATTTCCAGTCGAACCACCAGCCGGCGACGAGCAGGGCGGCGAACACCCCCAGCAGCACCGTCACCCTCGGCAGGAGCGGCCACGTGCCGATATCCTTGGGGTCAAGGGACTTGAAGTCTTCGGCCAGCGTCCGGAAATCGAATTTCGGGACTGCCGGCATACTTGGCATGTTCGGCTTCTTCATGCTTTCTTGTCCTGCTTGGGCGGCTGCGTTCCTGGCGCCGGCTTCGCGTCTATCGGAGCCGCAGCCCTTGTAATGAGCACATTCAGGTTGAATTCGGCGTAGCGCCGGTTGCCCTGGGTCACCGACTTGATCTCGACGAGGTCAGGCCGCTCGAGCAGGGGAGAAGCCTCGAGATTGCGCATCAGGGTCGATACGCGGGCATTCGACTGCGCGATCCCCGTGATGACTATCCTGTTTCCCGTCTGCTTCAGCGATTTGAGGTAAATGCCGGCAGGAACCTGGCGTGCAAGCTCGTTGAACAACTGCACGGTCTCGGTGCGGCCGCCCTGCAAGGATTCAATCACGCCCTTGCGCGACAGGAGCGCGTTGGTCTGCTCTTTCAATCGCTTGATTTCATCGATTTCCTTGTCGAGGGCGGCAATCTCCTTCTTCAAGAACTCGTTCTTGCTCTCTTGCTGACTGATGTACCCGGCAATCACGCCATGCACCAACATGACGATGAGCAAGGCCAGGACTGCAATCAGCCCCGACAACGCAAAAAACTGCTGGCGCAGCGCCTTGCGTTTTTCTTCGCGGTGGGGCAGGAGATTGATGCGGATCACTGGTCGAACCTCCTCAGCGCGAGGCCGCAGGCCACAATCAGCGACGGTGCGTCCGTCGCCAGATTTTTCGGACGGATGCGCTGGGACAAGGCCATGTTCGCAAACGGGTTGGCAACGACCGTGCTGATCTGGGTGCGCCCCGACACGGCCTCATCCACGCCCGGAATCACCGCGCAACCTCCGGCCAGAACGATGTGATCAACCTGGTTGTATTGCGTCGATGTGAAAAAGAACTGCAGCGCCCGCGAGACCTCCAGCGCGAGGCTGTCGAGAAAGGGCCGCAACAGGTCGGACTCGAAATTCTCGGGCAGGTTGCCGGTGCGCTTTGCGTTCTCCGCCTCCTCCTGGCTCATGCCGTACTGGCGCACGATGTCCTGCGTCAGCTGGCTGCCGCCAAACGCCTGCTCCCGCACATAGACCGGCTGGTCATTGCGCAGGATCGTGACATTCATGACGTTCGCACCAATGTCCACCAGGGCGATGCTCTGATTCTTGCCCCCTTGCGGAAACTGGCTCTCGACCAATTCGAACGCCGCCTGCGCTGCATAGGACTCGACATCCATGACCAGGGGCTTCAATCCTGCCGCTTCGGCCACGGCGACGCGATCTTCGACCTTTTCCTTGCGGGATGCGGCAATCAGCACCTCCGCCTCCTCCGGGCTGCTGGGTGCCGGTCCGACCACCTGGAAATCCAGGTTCACCTCGTCAAGCGCAAAAGGAATGTACTGGTTGGCTTCAGACTCCACCTGGACTTCCAGTTCGCGCTCACGCAGGCCTGCCGGGACAATGATCTTTTTCGTGATGACGGCCGCCGCCGGCAATGCCATGGCGACGAACCGGGTCGACGTGCCCATGCGCTTCCAGGCGCGCTTGACCGCCTCCGCCACTGCCTCCAGGTTGGTGATGTTGCCGTCCACGACGGCATCACGTGGCAGGGTCTCGATCGCATAGCGCTCGATCCTGTAACTCCCTTTCGAAGCCTCGGCCAGCTCGACCATCTTGACCGATGACGAACTGATGTCCAGCCCGAACAGCGGCCGCGCCTTGGGGTTGAATATGGAGAGATCTATCTGCAAGGAAAATCCTTTTGAATTCTCGTTAGTTAGGAGCAATACAGATAATTTACATTAAATCCTAGCAACAACTATGGTTTGTGTAAAGTTTTTTTTATGTCCGATGTCGCCATTCCCCGACAATACCGATGCCGCCTCGAAGTTGGCACATAACTATTTGATAAATAGAAGAAATAAAAGCTCACTGCTGATGGTGGGAGCGGCATGCGACGGCACGGATAATCAATCCTCGTTGGGTGAGGCATATAATTGCGCGCTTTCCCAATGCCTTGAGTCCTTCCTTGCCCACAGCCCTTCGCTGGATTGCCTACCCGCTCCTGTTCCTCGCAGGCCTTGCACTGATCGGCATTGCCCTGCTGGCCATTATCGTCGTGCTGGCATATCCCCAACTGCCTTCCCTCGAAGTGCTGACCGACTACCAGCCCAAGATACCGTTGCGCATTTACACCGCTGACGGCCACTTGATCGGCGAGTTCGGCGAGGAACGGCGGGCGTTCGTGCGCATACAAGACGTGCCGCCGATCATGAAGCAGGCGATCCTGGCAGCGGAGGACGAACGCTTTTACCAGCATCCCGGCGTTGACACCCTTGGCGTGCTGCGTGCCGCCTATGCCAACTTCACCAGCGGCGGCAAGCGCCAGGGCGCCAGCACCATCACCATGCAGGTCGCCCGCAATTTCTTTCTCTCGAGCGAAAAGACCCTCTCGCGCAAAGTGTACGAGGCGCTGCTCGCCTTCAAGATCGAGAACAACCTGTCCAAGGACGAAATTCTCGAGATCTATATCAACCAGATCTATCTCGGGCAGCGCTCATACGGTTTCGCAGCGGCAGCGCAAATCTATTACGGCAAGCCACTGAAGGGGATCGGCCTGGCCGAGGCCGCCATGCTGGCCGGCTTGCCGAAAGCGCCCTCCAGCTTCAACCCCGTGGCCAATCCCAAGCGTGCCAAGCTGCGCCAGCTCTACGTCCTGCGCCGGATGCACGAGCTCGGCTTCATCAATGACGCTCAATTTGCCGAGGCGCAAAAGCAGGATCTGCGCATCAAGCGCGATGTCAATGAATTCGCCGTGCGGGCGGACCATGTCGCCGAGATGGCCCGGCAGATGGCCTACGAGCGCTTTCAGGGCGAGGCCTACACGCGCGGCCTGCGCGTCATCACCACCATCCTCAAGGCAGACCAGGAGGCGGCCTATGCCAGCCTCAGGCGCGGCGTACTCGACTACGACAGGCGCCACGGCTATCGGGGCGCCAAGGGCTACGCGGATCTTGGTCAGACGGAGATGCCTGCCGACGAAATCCTGGAGGAGGCACTGCAGGAGGAGCCCGATTCCGATGACATCCATGCCGCGGTTATTCTCGAAGCCGGCCCGAAGCAGGTGAAAGCCTACCGGCGCGGCGGTGAAACCCTGCAGATCGCCGGGGAGGGGCTGAAGTTCGCCCAGCGCATGCTGGATGACAAGGCGCCCGCCAACAAGCGCCTGCGACGCGGCGCCATCGTCCATGTGCAGAAGGACAGCAAGGGCAACTGGCAGATCGCCCAGTTGCCCGAGGTCGAGGCCGCCTTTGTTGCCGCCAGCCCAATCGATGGCGCCATCCGCGCGCTGGTCGGCGGCTTCGATTTCAACCGCAACAAGTTCAACCACGTCACGCAGGCCTGGCGCCAGCCCGGCTCCAGCTTCAAGCCGTTCATTTACTCCGCTGCACTGGAGAAAGGCTTCACGCCTGCGAGCGTCATCCCGGACGAGCCTTTGGTCGTCAGCGCGGAAGAAACCGGCAGCCAGGAATGGGAGCCGAGAAACTACGATGGCAAGTATGAAGGCCCGATGACCCTGCGCACGGGCCTGGCGAAATCGAAGAACCTGGTCTCCATCCGCATCCTCAAGTCGATCGGCACGCACTACGCCCAGGACTATGTCACCCGCTTCGGATTCGAGGCCGACAAGCACCCGCCCTATCTCACCATGGCATTGGGCGCCGGCAGCGTGACGCCCTGGCAGCAACTGACCGGCTACGCCGTGTTCGCCAATGGCGGCTACCGTATCCAGCCCTACATCGTGAAGCAGATCCTCGACGACAAGGGCAACATCCTGGCCGAAGCCCAGCCCGTCATCGCCGGCGACGAAAGCCTGCTCGTCATCGACCCGCGCAACGCCTACCTGATGGACAGCCTGATGCGCGACGTCGTACGCCGCGGCACGGCGACGCGGGCGCTGCAATTGAAGCGCGGCGACCTTGCGGGGAAGACGGGCACCACCAACGATTTCGTCGACGCCTGGTTCTGCGGCTATCATCCCGACCTCGTCGGCATCGCCTGGATCGGCTTCGATCAGCCGAAAAAGCTGGGCAACGGCGAAACGGGCGGCTTCGCCGCCCTGCCGATCTGGATCGGCTATATGGAAAAGGCGCTGAAGAATCTGCCTGAAACCCGGCGGGAGGCGCCACAGGGGCTGATCACCGTGAAAGTGACTGAACCGTCGGGCAACGAAGCGAGCGAATTGATCTACAAGGAAAATCTTCCGCCGGAGCCGGAGCCCGCTTTGCCAACCGCGGATCCCCTTTCAGGCGCTTCCGGCTGATCAGGCAAAGGACACTGCTTCGCCGGCCTGATCGGATGCCAGGCGCCCGAGGGCTTCGAACAGTTCGGCGCCATCGCGCGTGCCGATCCAGCGGCCATCCTCGTGGCGGAAGTGGAAGCCGCCCGAGCGCGCCGCCACCCAGATCTCGCGCGCGGCCGCGTGGCGATTGATGATGATCTTGCTGCCGTCGCCGAACTCCAGCTCCAGCACGCCGCCCGCTTGCAACTCGTAATCGATGTCCGCGGCGCAAGCGTCCAGCGCCCGCTCGATCCTCGCCAGCGTCGCCTCGGCCAGGGTATTGAACTCGGTTTCTTCCATCACAGGCCTTCTGCTAACATCATGATTTTTGCGGGCATCATGCGAATCCTCGGGACTCTTCTGGCTCTACTGCTTCTTGGCGCCTGCGGCACCAGGACCTCTCTTACCCTTCCGCCGAAGCCGGCACCTGCCGGCGCCACGTCCTCGGCGCCGGCTTCGCCGCCCGCCGCCGATGATAGCAAAGCCAGCGGCGGCGCTGCGCGATGAGCGCACCTGGCTTCACGCAGGCGGCAACGGGCTTCGGCTACCGTGACGGCGTCCTCTGCGCCGAGGACGTGCCCCTGCCGCAGATCGCCGCAACCTACGGCAGCCCATGCTACGTCTATTCGCGCGCGGCACTCGAGGCGGCCTACGCCGGCTACGTCCGTGCGCTCGCCGGGCGCAACGCGCTGATCTGCTACGCCGTCAAGGCCAACTCGAACCTCGCCATCCTCAACCTCTTCGCCCGTCTCGGCGCCGGTTTCGACATCGTCTCCGGCGGCGAACTCGCGCGCGTGCTGGCGGCAGGCGGCGATGCCGCCAAGGTGGTGTTCTCCGGCGTCGGCAAGTCGCCCGACGAGATGCGCGCGGCGCTCGCTGCCGGCATCCTCTGCTTCAACGTCGAGTCGGCTTCCGAGCTGGCCACGCTGAACGACGTCGCCGGCAGCATGAGCAGGCGCGCGCCGGTCTCGCTGCGCGTCAATCCGGACGTCGACCCGAAAACCCACCCGTATATCGCCACCGGCCTCAGAAACACCAAGTTCGGCATACCCTTCGAGGAGGCGCTGCCGCTGTATCGCCGCGCCCGCGACCTGCCCCACATCGACATCCACGGCATCGACTGCCACATCGGCTCGCAATTGCTCGACCCGGCACCTGCCGCCGAGGCCGCCACCCGCCTGCTCGGCCTGGTCGACGCCCTTGCCGCCGAAGGCATCGCGCTCTCGCACATCGATGTCGGCGGCGGCATGGGCATCCGCTACCGCGACGAGGCTGCGCCGGCGGCCGAGGCGTACCTGGCACCGCTGCTCGGCGTGCTGGCAGGGCGCCGGGAACGGCTGTTGTTCGAGCCGGGCCGGTCGCTGGTCGGCAACGCCGGCCTGCTGCTGACCCGCGTCGCGGTGCTGAAGCACGGCGCGGAAAAGAATTTCGCCGTGGTCGATGCCGCCATGAACGACCTCGCTCGCCCGGCGCTGTATGAGGCCTGGCACGACATCGTCGCGGTGAAAGCCAACCCCGGCGGCACGGCGGCGAAGCCCTATGAGGTCGTCGGCCCCGTCTGCGAATCCGGCGATTTCCTCGGCCACGACCGCCAGCTTGCCGTGGACGAGGGCGACCTGCTGGCCATCCTCTCCGCCGGCGCCTATGGCATGGCGATGAGCTCGAACTACAATTCGCGGCCGCGTGCAGCGGAGGTGATCGTCGACGGCATCCAGGTCCACCTCGTGCGCGAACGCGAGCGGATCGAGCAACTTTTCGCCGGCGAGCGGGTCTTGCCTTAGTACGCGCTTGCGCACCCCAACCCGGAACCCCATGCACAGCAGCCGATTTGCGATTCTTCTTGCCGCCGCCCTGGCGCTCGCCGCCTGCCAGAAGGCCGAGGAAAAGAAATCCTCGGGCCCGCCCGCCACGCTGATCACCGTCACGCAGGCCAGGGCCGGCGCGATGGAAATCACCGAAGAGACGTTTGGCTCGCTGGAGGCGGTCATCGATCCGAAGATCGGCGCCGAAGTCCCCGGCAAGGTGGTCCAGGTCCTCGCCGGCGCCGGCAAAGCCGTCAGGAAAGGCGAACTTCTCGCGGTCATCGACGACGCGGATTTCGTCCTGCAGCACCGCGCCGACGAGGCCGAGCGCAGGCGCGCCGAAGCGCTGCTGGCGCAACAGGAGCGGGTCGTCGAGCGGCAGCAGCAGCTGATGCAGAAGGGCTTCATTTCGCAGAATGCCGCGGACGATGCCCGCGCCCAGCGCGACGCCCTGCGCGAGCAGCTCGCCGCCGCCCGCGCGCGCGGCGACATCAGCCGGCGCAGCCAGGGCAAGGCGCGCGTCATTGCGCCCTTCGACGGCGTGATCGAGGCGCAGGTCGCCTCGGTCGGCGACTACGTCAAGGTCGGCGATCCGCTGTTCCAGCTCGTCTCGAGCCGCAAACTGCGCGCCCACCTGCCCTTCCCCGAGTCGACCGCGATGCGGCTGCAGAAGGGCCAGGCCGTGATCCTCACTTCCCCGCAGCTGCCGGGCAGGGAGTTCCGCGGCAGCGTCAGCGAGATCAAGCCGAGCGTATCGGAGACCGGCCGCGCCCTCGACGTCATCGTCGACATCGAGAACACCGAGGGCCTGCGCCCCGGCGGCACGGTGAATGCGGCCGTCGTCATCGCCCGGCGTGAGGAGGCCGTGCTGGTGCCGGAACAGAGCGTCGTGCTGCGGCCCGCCGGCAAGGTCGTGTATGCGATCGCGGACGGCAAGGCGGTCCAGCATGTCGTCGAGGTCGGCGCCAAGCGCGCCGGCATGGTGGAAATCCTCAAGGGCCTGCCGGCCGGCGCCAACGTCGCCCTCGACGGCGCCGGCTTCCTCACCCACAACGCGACAATCTCCGTCAAGGAGCAGGCGAAGCCTGCGACGCCGGGCAGGCCGGCGGAAAGTCAGCCTCCGCAGCACGGCGCCAACGCCCAGCCCGAACAGAAGAAATGACCCTGCCCGAGCTTTCCATCAAGCGCCATGTCCTGGCCTGGATGCTCAGCGGCGTGCTGGTGCTGTTCGGCATCATCAGCTACCAGCGCATCGGCATGGACCGGCTGCCCTACATCGAATTTCCGGTCGTCTCGATCAGCACGGCCCTGAGGGGCGCCAATCCGGACATCGTCGACGCCAGCATCACCAATCTCATCGAGACCACGGTCAACAGCGTGCCGGGCATCGAGCACATCCAGTCCACCTCCTCGCCCGGCATCTCGGTGATCAACATCACCTTCGGCCTCGAGAAGAGGATCGACGTCGCCTTCAACGAGGTGCAGGCCAAGGTCAATCAGGTGCTGCGGCGGCTGCCGAAGGACGTCGATCCGCCGGTGGTGGCCAAGGTCGAGACCAACGCCCAGCCGATCATGTGGATGGCGCTGCAGGGCGACCGCACCCAGCAGCAGCTCAACCAGTACGCCATCAACATCGTCAAGAAGAAGCTGGAGACCATCGACGGCGTCGGCGAGGTGCGCCTCGGCGGGCGGCGCGACCGCACCCTCCGCGTCAACCTGCGGCCGGACCGCATGGCCGCCTTCGGCGTCACGGCGCAGGATATCAATGACGCCTTCGCCAGGGAGCATGTCCAGCTCGCCGGCGGCTTCGTCGTCGGCAAGACCACCGAGAGCCTGGTCAAGCTGGACCTGGAATTCCACCGCCTCGACGACCTGGCGCAGATGATCGTCGGCTACAAGGACAAGTCGCCGATCCGCCTGAAGGACATCGCCGAGCTGGAGGACGGCCTCACCGACTACCGACAGCTGGCGCGCTTCAACGGCGAGACCACCATCGGCCTCGGCATCGTCAAGATCGCCAACACCAACACCGTCGACATCGTCGACAAGATCAAGGCGCGCCTGGACAGCGAGATCCGGCCGCAGCTGCCGCCCGGCATGCGCATCACCGTCGTCTCCAACGACGCGGTGTTCATCCTGGAGATCGTCAACTCGCTGAAGGAGCACCTCGTCGAGGGCACGCTCCTTGCCGCGCTGGTAGTGTGGTTCTTCCTGCGCTCGGTGCGCTCGACCCTGATCATCTCGCTGGCCATTCCGGTCTCGCTGATGGGCGCCATCGCCGTCATCTACTTCTTCGGCTTCACGCTCAATTCGCTCACCATGCTGGCGCTGCTGCTGCTGATCGGCGTGGTGGTGGACGATTCAATCGTCGTGTTGGAGAACATCTTCCGCCACCGCGAGGAGCTCGATCCCGACCCCGTCTCCGCCGCCATCAACGGCGCCAACGAGGTGGTCTTCGCCGTCATCGCCGCCACGCTGTCGCTGGTGTCGATCTTCGCCCCGGTGATCTTCATGAGCGGCATCATCGGCCAGTTCTTCCGCTCCTTCGCCGTGGTGGTCACCTTCGGCGTACTGGTCTCGCTGTTCGTCTCGCTGACGCTGACGCCGATGCTCTGCTCGCGCTACCTGCGCGTGGAAAAGCAGCATGGCGCCCTCTACCACCGACTGGACCGCTTCTTCGAGGGCCTCGACCGCCTCTACCGCAACCTGCTCGACAAGGCGCTGCGCCACCGCTGGAAGGTGGTGGCGCTGACCCTGGCCGCGGTAGCGACGAGCTGGCTGCCCTGCGCCACCATCGGCAAGGGCTTCGCCCCCGAGCAGGACGAGGGCCGCTTCCTGGTCTACCTGCGCACGCCGCTCGGCTCGAGCATCGACTACACGGATTCGCGCCTGCGCATGGTCGAGGAGATCCTCAACCGCCACAAGGAAATCGTCACCGAGTTCGCCCTCATCGGCCTCGGCAGCGCCGGGCAGGTCAACCAGGGCACGGTGGTGGTGCGCATGGCGCCGCGCGAGGAGCGCAGCGTGAAACAGCAGGAAATCATTGCCGTCATCCGCAAGGAGCTGGCGACCATACCGGGGGCGCGCGCCTTCGCCGCGCCCTATCCGCTGGTGCAGGGCCAGCGCGGCGAGCCGCTGCAGTTCGTGCTGGCCGGCGAGAACCTGCAGGAAGTCGGACGGCTGACGCGCGAGCTGCAGGGCAAGCTCGCCGCCGAGCCCGGCATCGGCCGCCTCGACACCGACCTGCAGCTCGACCTGCCCCAGCTCGTCTTCCAGCCCGACCGCACGCGCATCGCCGCCGCCAACCTGACTTCGCAGGACGTGGCGCTGGCGGTGAACATGCTCACCGGCGGCATCGACATCGCCAAGTTCAACGACGAGCCGGGCGACGGCCAGCGCTACGACATCCGCGTCAAGGGTCGCGAAGGCGAGTTCACCCAGCCGTCCGA
>CAJPFL010000066.1 GCA_905339315.1 Rhodocyclaceae bacterium | reverse complement strand
GGCATGCCGCCCCACATGTCGGCGCTCATGTTGACGATGGCGCCGCCGTGCTTCTCCATCCAGCGGCGGTAGCATTCGCGCGCCACGAGGAAGCCGCCGGTGAGGTTGGTGCGCACCACCGCCTCCCAGCCCTTCAGCGAGATGTCGCGCAGCGGCGAAGGAAACTGGCCGCCGGCGTTGTTCACCAGGCCGTCGATGCGGCCGTGCGCGGCGAGGACGGCGTCGACCGTGGCGCAGACCTGCTCCTCATCGCGGATGTCGCAGGCGTGGGTGGTGGCGGCGCCGCCGGCCGCGGCGATTTCCTCGCGCACCTTATCGAGCTTCTCCGGCTTGCGGCCGACCAGCGCGACCTTGGCGCCGAGGGCGGCGAGTTCATGGGCGGTGCAGCGGCCGATGCCGCTGCCGCCGCCGGTGACGACGATGCTTTGGCCCTCGAACAGGCCGGCGCGGAACACGGAGCGGTATTGCATGGTCCCTCCCGAGGCGGGCAATGAAATGTATGCCAACCAAGCAGTTGCTTGGTGGATTATGGCGGGGCTCGGGACGAAGCGCAAGCGCCTTGCCCGACCCCTTGCCCGGGCATAGACTAAATCACCCCGATGGAGACACCAAAATGAAAAAACTCATCCTGATGCTGGCCGCCTGCGCCGGCCCGGCAATCACCGGCCCAACCTATGCCGGCGGCTCGAACTACGGCATCGTCCCCGGCGCGCTGCCGCAGGTGCAGGGCAAGGTGACGGAATGGCCGGTGCCGACGCCGAAGTTCGCGCGCGACCCGGCGCCCGGGCCGGACGGCAATATCTACATCGCGGTGATGAGCGGCAACCGCATCGCCCGCTTCGACACCCGGACGAAAACCTTCAAGGAATGGGATCTGCCCGACGGCGCGCGGCCGCACGGCCTGCTCGTCGATGCGGAGGGCATCGTCTGGTACACCGGCAACGGCAACGGCACGATCGGCCGCCTCGATCCGAAGACGGGCACGGTCAACAGCCACCGCGCGCCCTCGGGCGGCGATCCGCACACGCTGGTGATGGACGATAAAGGCATCATCTGGTTCACCGTGCAGAACGGCCAGCGCATCGGGCGTCTCGACCGCGCCACGGGAAAGGTCACCGAGTACAGGACCTCGGGCAATCCCTACGGCCTGGCCATCGACAAGTCGGGCGCGGTGTGGTTCTGCCGCCTCGGCGCCGACAGCCTCGGGCGCCTCGATCCGGCCACGGGCGAAATCACGCACCTCGACACCGGCAGCGGCTCGCGGCCGCGCCGCATCGCGACGGCGCCCGACGGCATGCTCTGGGTGGCCAACTACGGCAACGGCAAGCTGGTCAAGGTCGACCCGCAGGCACGGCGAATCGTCAAGGAAGTCGCCATGCCGGCCGGCCGCGGCGGCGGACCCTACGCGGTGACGGTGGACGGCGCGGGGCGCGTCTGGGCCAACGAGATCAACACCGACACGGTGGCGCTGTTCGA
>CAJPFL010000065.1 GCA_905339315.1 Rhodocyclaceae bacterium | reverse complement strand
TCGCCGGTCAGTTCGCGCACGATGAGGATGTCCAGCCCCGCCACCACCTCGGGCTTGAGGCTGGAAGCATTGGCGAGCTCGGGATAGAGCACCGCCGGGCGCAGGTTGGCGAACAGGCCCAGATCCTTGCGGATGCCGAGCAGGCCGCGCTCCGGCCGCTGCTCGCGCGGCAGCGTGTCGTACTGCGGGCCGCCGACGGCGCCGAGGAGCACCGCATCGGCGGCGCGCGCCAGCTTGCGGGTCGCCTCGGGATAGGGCTCGCCCGCCGCATCCACGGCGCAGCCGCCCAGCAGTGCCGTTTCCATTTCCAGCTTGATGCCGTCCCGGCGCAGCGCCTCGAGCACGCGCACGGCCTGGCCGACGATCTCGGGGCCGATGCCATCGCCCGGCAATACACAGACCTTCATTCGATTCCTTTCAGTTGCGAAAACCACCCGGTGCCCGGCGTTGTCGTACGCCAGGCCCGTGCCGATTACTTGGCCACTTTCTCCACGGCCTTGCCCCCCGCCTGGATATCCTTGCCGACGCCCTGCACCGTATTGCAGGCCGCAGTGCCGATCAGAACCACCAGGGCCAGGATCAGATTCAGTCGCTTCATGGTCGCCTCCTCTCGAAAAATACCGGCTTCCGGCATGTTTGCGCGCAGTTTCCCGCAGCAACGCCGTTTGCCTGAAAAGCGCTTGAATTATATCGGAATTGAGCCGGCATTGCGGCACCGCAACAGTCCCTGCAGGCGCTCCGGCGGAGAAGGCCGGCGATGCTTTGCCGCAAGCGTCACTGACGCCCGAAGGGCCAGCTGCGCCACAGGATGATCATCCCGGCCAGGGCGAAGGCGGCGCTCAGGGTAAAAGTCAGTCCCGCGCCGACGGCGTCCCACGACCAGCCGCTCAACAGCCCGCCGAGCATGCCGCCGGCGCCGAAGGTCAGGCTGCCGTAGAGGGCCTGTCCGCGCGCCTGATGGCGGCCGGCGAACCAGCGATTGACCGCCGCCACCGCCGAGGCGTGGTAGGCGCCGAATGTCGCCGCATGCAGCAACTGCGCCAGCACCACCACCGCCAGCCACTCGACGCCCCAGCCGATCATGAGAAAGCGCGCCACCCCGCAGGCGAAGCTGAACAGCAGGATGGCCCGCAGCGAGAACCGGTGGAACAGTCGCGGCAGGTAGAGGAAGACGACGATTTCCGCTACCACGCCGAGCGTCCACAGGAAGCCGACCAGGGTCGTGCCGTAGCCGCGGCTGACCAGGTGGATCGAGTAGAACACATACAGCGCGCCGTGCGCCGCCGACATGAAGAAGCAGGCGGCAAACAGGGCCTTCACTTCACGCCGGCGCAGGATGTCGCTGATCGGCTGGCGGTCGGTTTCATGGCGGTCTTCCCGCTTTTCCGGCAGCGCCATGGCGCAGGCCAGAATGCCGCCGAGAATCGTGACGGACACCCACAGAATCGCCGCGAGCGGCAGCCGCTCGAGCAGCCAGCCGAGGCCCAGCACGGCGGCGATGAAGCCGACCGAGCCCCACAGGCGGATCGCCCCGTAGCGGTTGGCCTGGGCGCCCAGATGAGTGAAGGTCAGCGCCTCGACCAGCGGCAGCGCGGCGCTCCAGAAGAAGGCCAGCAAAGCCATGCCGAGGAAGAATCCGGCGAAGCTTTGCGCGAGGAAGAAGCAGGAGAATCCGGCCAGGCTCATCAGCGCCGCACCGCGCACGATGGGCGTCTTCGCCCCCAGGCGGTCGGCCAGCCAGCCCCACAGGTTCGGCGCCAGCAGGCGCATCAGTTGCATCAGCGACATCAGCACGCCGATGTCCCAGGCGGAGAAGGCCAGCGATTGCAGGTAGAGGGTGAAGTAGGGCGAGAAGGCGCCGATGAAGGCGAAGTAGAAGAAGTAGTACGCCGACAGGCGCCAGTAGGGAACCATGAGGCGCGAAAGGGGCGCGGGAGCGCGCCCCGGATATCCGTCAGGCCTTGTGGGCGCGCAGCATCGCGTGCAGTTCGTCCTTCAGCCTCAGACGCAATTTCTTCATTTCCTCGAGCGCCTCATCCGTGACCGGCTCCTCGTTT
This sequence comes from Rhodocyclaceae bacterium, assembly GCA_905339315.1. Lineage (GTDB taxonomy): Bacteria > Pseudomonadota > Gammaproteobacteria > Burkholderiales > Rhodocyclaceae > Desulfobacillus. Next base: position 15,127 of record CAJPFL010000065.1, on the reverse strand, counting down.
TCCTCGATGCGCCGGATGTCCTTGTTGAGCCGATGGTACTCGTCGAAGAGCTTGGCGAAATGATGGTTGCCGGTCTTCAGCGCGTGAATGGCGTCGTTGTACTCGGGAAACTCGTGATGCAGGTCGTGCTGTTGCAGTTCCATGGTGCGTCCTTGTTGGGGTAAAGAAATTCAGGCTTCGTCCGGCTCGGGATCTTCCACCGCCGGGCCGGGGCGAGCGCCGGCCTGCGGCGCGCGCGGCGCGATCTTCGGCGTCGGGCAGGCGACGTCGCCGCACTGGGCGCGATGACGCAGGGCGTGGTCCATCAGCACCAGCGCCAGCATCGCCTCGGCCACCGGCGTGGCGCGGATCGCCACGCAGGGATCGTGGCGGCCGTGCGTCTCCACCGTCACCGGATTGCCCTGCTTGTCGATGGAGCGGCGCGGCAGGCGGATGCTCGAGGTCGGCTTGATGGCGATGCGCACAACGACGTCCTGGCCGCTCGCGATGCCCCCGAGGGTGCCGCCGGCGTTGTTCGAGAGGAAACCCTCCGGCGCCAGCTCGTCGGAATGCTCGCTGCCCTTCTGCGATACGCTGTCGAAGCCGGCGCCGATCTCGACGCCCTTGACGGCATTGATGCCCATCATGGCGTAGGCGATGTCGGCATCGAGCCGGTCGTACACCGGCTCGCCCCAGCCCACCGGCACGCCCTCGGCCACCACGGTGACCTGGCCGCCTACCGAGTCGCCCGACTTGCGCAGCGCGTCCATGTAGCTTTCCAGCTTCGCCACGCTGTCCGGATCGGCGGCGAAGAAGGGATTGGCGCAGACGCCCTCCCACGATTTGAACGGGATCTCGACTGGGCCGAGCTGCGACAGGCAGCCGCGCACGACAATGCCGTAGCGCTCGCGCAGCCACTTGCGGGCGATGGCGCCGGCGGCCACGCGCACCGCCGTCTCGCGCGCCGAGGCGCGGCCGCCGCCGCGATAATCGCGGATGCCGTATTTCTGCCAGTAGGTGTAGTCGGCGTGCCCGGGCCTGAAGGTCTCGGCGATGTTGCCATAGTCCTTGCTGCGCTGGTCCTCGTTGCGGATCAGCAGCGCGATCGGGGTGCCCGTGGTGCGGCCCTCGAAGACGCCGGAAAGGATCTCCACCGTGTCGGATTCGCGCCGCTGGGTGACATGGCGCGAGGTGCCGGGCTTGCGCCGGTCAAGCTCGGCCTGGAGGTCCGCCTCGTTCAGCGCCATCCCCGGCGGGCAGCCGTCGACGACGCAGCCGATGGCCGGGCCGTGCGACTCGCCGAAGGAAGTGACGCAGAACAGTTTGCCGAGGGTATTGCCGGACATGGGGTGCCGAAGTAGAGCGCTGGAGTGAAATCAGCATCAAGTTTAACATAGGGGCACCTCCTGCTTCCCAGGCATCCATGAGCAAAAGTCAGTCCCGCCAGCACGGCGTCAAGGGGCCGAAAAAGCCCGCCCCTGCCGCGCCAGTGCCGCCCGTCCAGCCGACTGTTCGCTGGCAACGCAGCCAGCGCTACGTCTGGGACAAGGGCGGCAGCAAGGGCGGTCGCAAATAACAAGGGCCGCAGGCGCGGCCCTTGTTTACGCGGCGCGGATCAACTCAGGACTTCGCCACCGTCTCGTCGCGCAGCGCCCGGCGCAGGATCTTGCCGACGTTGGTCTTCGGCAGCTCGGCGCGGAACTCGACCAGCTTCGGCACCTTGTAGCCGGTGAGGTTCTCCTTGCAATGGGCGATGACCGCCTCGGCGCTGAGGGCGGGGTCCTTCTTGACGATGAAGACCTTCACCGCCTCGCCGGACTTCTCGTCCGGCACGCCCACCGCGGCCACTTCCAGCACGCCCGGATGCATGGCCACCACCGCCTCGATCTCGTTCGGATAGACGTTGAAGCCGGAGACCAGGATCATGTCCTTCTTGCGGTCGACGATGCGCACGAAGCCCTTCCCGTCCATCACGCCGACGTCGCCGGTGCGCAGATAGCCGTCCGGCATGATGACCTTGGCGGTCTCGTCTGGACGGTTGTAGTAGCCGCGCATCACCTGCGGTCCGTGAACGCAGATTTCGCCGGCCTCGCCGATCGGCAGGTCGTTGCCGGCATCGTCGCGGATGGTGACGTCTGTCGATGGCACCGGCAGGCCGATGGCGCCGTTGTATTCCTTCAGGTCGAGCGGATTGATGGTCGCCGCAGGAGACGTTTCCGTCAGGCCGTAGGCCTCGATCAGCGGCACGCCGGTGACCTGCTTCCACTTGTCCGCGACGGCCTTCTGCACCGCCATGCCGCCGCCGAGGCTGATGCACATCCGCGAGAAGTCGAGCTTGGTGAAGTCCTCGTCGTTGAGCAGGGCGTTGAACAGCGTATTCACGCCGGTGATCGCCTCGAAAGGATGCTTGGACAGCTCCTTGACGAATCCCGGAATGTCGCGCGGATTGGTGATGAGCAGGTTGCTCCAGCCGATCTTGAAGAAGGTCAGGCAGTTCGCCGTCAGGGCGAAGATGTGATACAGCGGCAGCGCCGTGACGATGAGGCCCTTTTCGGGCAGGAAGGGCTTCAGCCAGGCATGCGCCTGCTGCAGGTTGGCGATGATGTTGCGGTGGGTCAGCATGGCCCCCTTGGAGACGCCCGTCGTGCCGCCGGTGTATTGCAGGAAGGCGATATCCTCGTGGCCGACCTTCACTTCCTTGAAATCGCAGCGGGCGCCGCGCGCCAGGACGTCGTTGAAGCGCACCGACTGCGGCAGATTCCAGGCCGGCACCATCTTCTTGACGTGCTTGACGACGAAATTGACGATGGCCCCCTTTGGGAAGCCGAGCATGTCGCCGAGGCTGGTGACGATGACGTGCTTGATCGGCGTATTGGCGATGCACTCCTGCAGCACGCTGACAAAGTTCTCGACGATGATGATCGCCTCGGCGCCGGAATCCTTCAGCTGGTGCTCCAGCTCGCGCGGCGTGTAGAGCGGATTGCAGTTCACCACCGTGTAGCCGCCGCGCAGAATGCCGTAGATGGATACCGGGTCCTGCAGCAGATTGGGCATCATCACGGCGACGCGCGTGCCCTTCGGCAAGCCAAGCGACTGCAGGTAGGCTGCCAGGTCGCGCGTATGGCCATCCAGCTCGCCATAGGTGAGCGACTTGCCCATGTTGGTATAGGCGACGTTGTCACGGAAGTTGCGCACGCTACGGTCGAACAGCTGGCCGATCGACTCGAATTCGTTCACATCGACCTCGGCCGGAACGCCGGCGGGATAGCTCTTGAGCCAGATCTTTTCCATTATTTCTCCTGAAGCTTGGTGTCGATTTTGTGACAGGTGACAACAACACAACTCTGCGCGCGGGGCGCACAGGGTACTAGGTGCTACGAATAATCAATTGCCGCCGGCCTCGGCAGGCCAGTCGCGTATATAGGCCTTGAGCATGCGATTCTCGAAGCCCTGCTCCTCCAGAACCGCGCGTGCCACGTCGTGGAAGGAGATGACGCCCATCAACGTTCCGCCATCCATGACCGGAAGGTAGCGCATGTGGTGCTCGACCATGAAACGGCGCAACTCGTCGACTTCCATTTCCGGCCCGACGCTCACAGGTTCGCTGACCATGATCTGCGAGATGGGAATCCCTCCCCACTCGGCACCGTTTTTGTGCACCGCCTGGAAGACTTCACGGAAGGTCAGCATCCCGGCCATGTGCCCGGCGTCGAAGACGACAAGGGAACCGACATCCTGCTCGGTCATGATCGCCACCGCATCGGCCAGCTTCTTGTTTGGCGCAATCGTGAACAAGGCCTGGCCCTTGACTGCAAGAATTTCACTTACTTGCATGCTGCCCCCTTCTTTTTTATGGCCATAGGTATTTTTTTAATATTAGTCGATTGCGAAGGCAGGCGAAAGAGCCTTTACGCTAAATTTCCAGCAATTCCCCGTCGCTGAACACCATTCCGCAGCGCACCGGCTTTCCCGGGAAAAGCATCGCCACCGCAGAACGGTAGTTTTCCAGCTGGAGGCGGTAGCGCTCGAGCAGTGCCGCTTCCGGCCTGCCGCTCTTGTAGTCCAGCACCCAATAGGCTTCAGGCATTTCCACCAGGCGGTCGATGCGCCCGACGACGCCGCCGGGCAGCGCAAATTCGGCTTCGTTGAATGCCCGCAGATGGCAGCTCGGGTCGAAAAATCCACTCAGCTGCGGCGCATCCAGGATCGCCCGGGCCGCCGCACGCAAGGCCGGCCAGTCGGCGGCCGGTATGCCCTGCGGAGGCCGGCCGGCATCGCCTGCCGAACTCAGCCAGTCGAGGGCGGCATGCAGCCGGGCACCATAAGTCTTGCCGGGACTGGCGGCCTCCCGTCGGATGCCGGCGGGGGAACAGGCAATTGACTGCGGCAACGGCGCCGCCGGATGCATGGCCTTCGACGCCGCTTCCACCGTCGACGGCGTGTCCCCATGGACGCCTTCGCCGCTGCCGAGCGCAGCGAGCGCCGCATCGATGCGATCCCAGAAGCTGGATTTCATGCTGCTGTGCCCTGACGCGATGCCGCTGGCGAAGAAAAACTGCTGCGCCCGTGTCAGCGCCACGTAAAGCAGGTTGAATTCCTCCCGCGCGGCAAAGGCTGCCTCGGCCTCGACCAGGGCCGTCCGGCGCGCTCCGCATTCGTCCTTTCGGCCCAGCACCGACAGGTGCGACGGCTGCGCAGACTCCGGTGGCCAGTCGAGCAGCAGCGACCAGGCATCGGGCGGCTGGTGCGTATTGTGGGCATCGATCAGCCAGACGATCGGCGCCTCCAGTCCCTTGGCGCCGTGGATGGTCAGGATGCGCACCCGGTCGCCGGCCTCCGCCGCCTGGATCGTGCCCTCGTCGGGCGCTTCCTCGCCCCCTGCTTCGCCCAGCCGCGCCAGTTCGTCGAGGAAGCGCGGCAGGCTCGGATAGCGCCCGGCATCGAGCCGCAGCGCCAGGGCGATGAAGGCCTCGAGGTTGGCCGCCACCCCCGGCCAGAGCGCCGCCGGCACGGCGGCACGATAGCGAACCACGAGATCGCCTTCGTGATAGATGCGGTCGAGCAGGTCATGCACGGGCAGCAGCGCGGCGGCTTCGCGCCAACCCGCCAGCAGGTGCGCGGCGCGGGCCAGCACGGATGAAGCGCTTCCCTCCCCCGCACTCCCCTGCAGCCGCTGCCACCAGTTCGGCTCGCCGCGCCCCGCCAGTTGCAGCAGGTCCTCATCGCCCGCGCCCAGCAGCGGCGAGCGCAGGGCATGGGCCAGGGCCAGGTCGTCCGCCGTCGTCACCAGGCAGCGCAGCAGCGCGGTCAGGTCGGCCGCCTCCAGCGTGCGCAGCAGGCCGCCGCGACCGACGCTGAGATAGGGTATGCCGGCGGCGCGCAGCGCCCGCTCGTATTCGGGCAGGATGCCGCGCCGGCGCGTCAGCACCATGATGTCGCCGTAGCGCGCCGGTCGCGTGCATCCGCTGTCCCTGTCGACCACCGCCCAGCGGCCGACAGTTTCCGCGATGCGCGCGGCCAGCAGCGCCGCCTCTTGGCGGCGACGGCCATCCTCCGCCACCGCTTGCGGTGTCGCCAGCGGATTGCGCAGATGCGCCGGCGGAGCCTCGGCCGCTTCGCGCACACACAGGGGCAGCAGTTCCACCCGGCCGGGCAGGCTTTCGTTGAGGCTGCAGTGCGGACGAAAGTGGGGAAACTGCGGAGTCTCCGCAAAAATCTGGTTGACCACCTCGATCAGCCGCGGCGCATTGCGCCGCGTCGTATCGTTGGCCAGCCTGTGCGCGCCGTACTCCGCCTGCAGGAATGCGGCGGCACAATCGAAGACGCGCGGCTCGGCGCGGCGGAAACGGTAGATCGACTGCTTCGGATCGCCCACCACGAAGACGCGCGGCCGGACCGCGTCCTGCGCCCCGTAGGCAGCGAGCCAGGCCAGCAGGATCTGCCACTGGAGGGGATTGGTGTCCTGGAATTCGTCGAGCAGGATGTGACGGTAGCGCGCGTCGAGCCGCGCCTGCAGGAAGGCCGCGCGCGGCTCGTCGGCCAGCATGCGCGAGACATGCCATTCCAGGTCGGTGAAGTCCATCAGCCGGCGTTCGCGCTTGTACTGTTCGAGCGCCTCCATCCAGGCCGCGCCGGCGATAAAGACATGCGCGTTCAGCTCATAGGCCTGCTCTTCGCGCCGGGCGGCGAGCGTCGCCAGCACCCGTTCGCCCAGCCGCGCATGAAGTTCGGCGAAACGCGCCGCTGCCGCGCCGAAGCGCTCCTGGTCCTTCTTGGCCGACTTGCGCTGCCTGGGCGTGCCTTCCCTGGTCAGCAGCGCCGAGGTGATCCGGCTGAAGCGCGCCGGGTTGTCGGCTGCGCGGGAGACCTCCTCCAGCCTTGCGGCGAGTTGCTGGTCACCCTCCACATCGCTGCGGCGCAGGATCTCGGCGTATTCGTGCAGCTTGCGCATGAACAATTCGTCGGCGAGCAGGTTGTCGATGGCGGCGGGCGCCTCGCCCACCCCCAGGCATTCGCGCAGGCCGGCCAGGGCCCGCACCGGCGCGGCACCACCCTCGCCGGCATAGGCATGCCATTCGGCGCGGCGCTCGGACAGGTTGAACAGCAGCTTGCGGGTCGCCTCCGCCCCGACGTGCTGCAGCAGCCACAGCAGCGAGGCCGTTGCGGCGTCGTTGCGCCGGCCGCAGGACGTCGCGAAGAGCTGCCACACCTCGTCCTTGAGGCGGACGCCGGACTCGTGCAGGACGAAGCCCGCCAGGTCGCTCGACAGCGGCGCGCCCTGCACCAGGCGCGCGAACCAGCCATGGAAGGTACTGACGGTCAGCGATGGCTGGGCGGACAGCACCCGCTCATACAGGCCACGCGCCCGCGGCATCGCGGCGTCGATCTCTTCCGGCTTCAGCGCGCGCTGAAGCAGGAAGTCGCGCACGTCGTTGTCGCTGCCGATGGCAAGCAGGCGCAACCAGTCAGACAGACGGGCTTCGATCTCGCGCGCCGCTTTGCGCGTGTAGGTGATGGCGAGGACCTCGCCCGGCGAGGCGCCGTCGAGCAGCAGGCGCAGGATCCGCGACACCAGCAGCCAGGTCTTGCCGCTGCCGGCGCAGGCCTCCACCACCACCGAATGGCGCGGATCGAGAGCCTGGGCAATAAGTTTCGGGGGGCTCATCGCGGCAACTGATTGTGATAGTCACGACGGCACAGGCCGCGCATCTCGCACCAGGCACAGGAGGCATCGACGCCGTGTGCCGGCAGGGCGGCGCCTGACCGCAGCGCGTCGATGGCCGCCGCCAACCGCGCCCCCTGCGCGCGGGCCATCCCCTGCACTTCGGTCAGGGGCACTGAAAACGGCGCCTCGCCGTCAAGTGCGACGTAAGCCGCCTCGTGCACCTGCTCTCCCTGCAGGAGGGCATAGCAAGCCAGTTGCACGTCCTCTCCGGGATCCGCCACGCGCCGCTTCAGTGCCTGCCCGTCCTGCGTCTTGTAGTCGAGCACCGCCTCGCTGCCGTCGGACCTGCGATCGAGGCGGTCGAGGCGTCCATGCAGCAGCAGTTCGCCGCCAGCCAGAGGCAGGCTGCGCTCGCGCACCAGCTCGCCGCCGGCGTAACGCCAGCCCGACGCCTCGCGCGCCTTCTGCCAGGCGATGTAGCCGGGCACGCATTCGAGCCAGCGCGCCAGCCAGGCGTGCTCGAGGAAATTCTCCGCGATCTCGGGCGCGAACACCTCCCGGCTGATCGCCTCCAGGTCTGCCGCCAGCGCCGCATCGGGCTGACCCGAAAGCTGCGCATGCGCAGCATGAAAGCGCTGCAGGATGCGGTGGACGAACTCGCCGTAATCGCGCTTTTCCAATGCCTCGCGCACTTCCTCCGCCTCGGCGAGACCTAGCAGGCGGCGGGCAAAGAACTGATAGGGGCAGGCCATCAGGCTGGCGTAGGCGCTGGCCGACAGGCGCAGCGGCACCCGATGCGGCGCGGCGGGACGCGGCATGGCCGTGCCTTCGCCCGCCAGCGGCTCCAGTGCCGCTGCAGCCTCCGGCTTCGTCACGAGGTCATCGCCCCAGGCGCGTGCGTGCAGCACCGAAAGCAGGCTCAGCTCCGGGCAAAGGAGATTGGCCTCGTCGCCGCGCATCGTCTGCCAGGTGGCCGTCACTTCGCCGCAGGCGGCAATCAGCCCGGACAGGTCGTCGCGCAACCGGGCTGTCGCCTCGGCGGAGAGCGACAGGCCCAGGTCGCTGCGCACCGCCTGGTTGCTGAAGACGGCGCGGGAGAGCACCGGCGCCAGGTTGTCGCCGTCGGCGCCGATGAGGACGGCTGCATCGAATCGGCGCAGGCGGGTGGCCGCCAGGTGCGTCATGACGAGCGGGCTGTCGATGCTGCGGTCGATGAAGGCGGCGCTCTCGAGTTCGCGGTTGAGCCACTCGCGCCACTCGCTGAAAGTCAGTCGCGCCGGCACGGTGGCGAGTTCCTCGCGCCGCGTGCGCAGCAGCTCGACCAGGGTCGCTCCTGCCTCGTCGCGAACAAGTCCGTCCAGAGCGCCCATCGCCTGCAACGCCTGTTCCAGTCCGGCCAGCCAGTCGGCGACCGTGGCGCCGCTGCGCGGCATGAAGCGGCGCGCCGCCGCCACGCGCTTCAGCATGTCGACCGCTTTGCTGAAACCATCTTCCCGCGCCAGAACTGCCTCGCAGCGGCCCAGGCCATAGGCGAGGTTGTGGCGCGCCAGGCCTTCCTCGAGTTGCAACAGGCCGGCCTGGCGGGATTCCTCGGGCAGATCGCCGAAGACAAAGGGGGATTTGACCAGATCGAGCAGGTCGCGGTGGTAGGCATCGGCCGCTACCACCTCCAGCCAGGCATCGACGAGCGCCGCCGCCCGCGTGGTGGACAGCTTCCAGCCGGTTTCGTCCTGCACCAGGATGCCGTCCCGCTCGAGCAGCGCCCGTGCGCGGCGCGCCGCCACGCGGTCGGCCGCCACCAGGGCTATGGCTGTTCGACCGGCGGCCAGCCAGCGCTTCACCTCGGCGGCAACTGCAGCCGCCTCCGCTTCCAGGCTGGCGGCGCCGATCAGCCGCAGGCGGCCCGCCAGCGGGCTTGCCGGTAATGCCGCGCGGGCGGCATCGGCGCGGACGGCCAGCGGCGGCGGCTCGTCCGTTCCGGGCGGCCAGGCGTAATTGAGCGCCCGCATCGGCGCCTCCACTGCGGCGTCGCGCTGCGGCTGAAAGACCATGACCGGCTGTCGCAGCGACCAGGCCTCGCAGAAGAGCCGCTCGACCGGTCGCGGTTCGCCCTCGCCCAGCATGAACAATGGCACCGCGGCCTTCCCGGCCAGTTCGGCCAGTGCCATCGCCATGGCAGCATGGCGGCCGGGCGGCCCGGCCGCCTCGGCCCGCCAGAGGCGGTGCACCACTTCGGCCTCGAAGCGCAGGAGTTGCGAACCGCGCGCGTCGTAGGCCTGTTCGAGGCGGGAAAGCAGTATGTCCTCGTCTTCAGGCAGGCCGATGGCGCGCTCATTCAGCTCATCGAAGAGCGCGATCAATTCGGCGCAGATTTCCCAGAGGGCGCTGTCGGTGAACCAGCCGCGCTCGCGCAACAGCCGATAGAGCGCCAGTTGGCGCAGGCTTTCTGGTTGGCCGCCGGCATTGGCCGCGGCTGCCAGCTGGGCCAGCGTGACGATGCGCGGCAGCATCAGCGCGCGGCCTGCAGCCGCGGCCAGGCCCTGACGCAGCGCCGGCGCCAAGGCCGGGCTGGGCAGAACCACCAGGAGGGAAGAGAGGTCCGGCAGCTGTGCGCCCGCCTCTGCAACGATGCGCTGCGCGCAGACGTCGACGAAATCCGCCGTCAGGGGGAGGCGAAGAGTTACGACGGGGCGCGCGGCCTCGTGCATGGCCAGCGCAAGATATCAGCGTTCCAGCTTGTCCAGCTTGCCTATTGCCTTCGCCCACTCGTCGGCGTCGGGCAGGGGATCCTTGCGCTCGACGATGGGCTTCCACAATTTGGCCAGTTCGGCGTTGAGCGCCGTAAAATGCTTCTGCGCCTCGGGCACGTCATCCTCGGCGAAGATGGCCTCGACGGGGCATTCGGCCACGCAAAGGGTGCAGTCGATGCATTCGTCGGGATCGATCGCAAGAAAATTGGGGCCTTCGCGGAAACAATCGACCGGGCAGACATCCACGCAGTCGGTGTACTTGCACTTGATGCAGGCTTCGGTCACCACATAAGTCATGGCGGTGTTCCTTCGTTTTCCTAAGGGATGGCGGGATCAGGCTGGTGTATGCGGATATTAGCATAGGGCGCCCATCCCGCCTCCGCACTTCCCTTGCAGCAGCTTTTTCGCTAGGATAGCCTATACAAGCACAAGCAATTCCCGGCTTTTGTCCCTGCCTTACCGCCAAACGACCCTTGACCCATCCCCGGCGCCTGCGCGACCGGCCACCCAATACATTGCGAGGAAACAATGAGCGAGCACATTCACTACGTCACCGACGCCAACTTCGAGGCCGAGGTGCTGCAATCGGCCACCCCTGTCCTGGTGGACTACTGGGCCGAGTGGTGCGGCCCCTGCAAGATGATCGCCCCGATCCTGGACGATGTCTCAAAGGAATATGCCGGCAAGCTCAAGGTGGCCAAGCTCAACATCGACGACAATCAGGAAACCCCGGCCAAGTTCGGCATCCGCGGCATCCCGACACTGATGCTGTTCAAGAACGGCAACGTCGAGGCCACCAAGGTCGGCGCCTTGTCCAAATCCCAGCTTACCGCCTTTATTGACAGTAATCTCTGAAAGACTTACATTTCCGCCTGAATCCCCCGCGCCTTGAAAATTGACCGGAGTTCCTCCGGTGGCGCGGTTGCGGGCCCGCTTGCAAACCCCGAACATTTCCCACGGACTTTCGAAGTTCCCCTATTCCGCTTCGCCACAACCCCTCTCGCCCCTATGCACTTATCGGAGCTCAAAACCCTCCACGTCAGCGAACTGCTCGAAATGGCCATTGCCAGCGAGATCGACGGCGCCAATCGCCTGCGCAAGCAGGAACTGATCTTCGCCCTTCTCAAGAACCGCGCCAAGAAAGGTGAAAACATCTTCGGCGACGGCACGCTGGAAGTGCTGCCAGACGGATTCGGCTTCCTGCGCTCGCCCGACACCTCCTATCTCGCCGGCACCGACGACATCTACGTCTCCCCCTCGCAGATCCGCCGCTTCAACCTGCACACGGGCGACACGATCGAGGGCGAGATCCGGACGCCCAAGGACGGCGAGCGCTACTTCGCGCTGGTCAAGGTCGACAAGGTCAACGGCGAGCCGCCCGAGGCCTCGAAGAACAAGATCCTGTTCGAGAACCTGACGCCGCTGTTCCCGAACGAGCCGATGGTCCTCGAGCGCGACATCAAGGCCGAGGAGAACATCACCGGCCGCGTGATCGACATCGTCGCGCCGATCGGCAAGGGACAGCGCGGACTGCTGGTGTCGAGCCCGAAATCGGGCAAGACCGTGATGCTCCAGCACATCGCGCACTCGATCGCCGCGAACTACCCCGAGTGCGTGCTGATCGTCCTCCTGATCGACGAGCGGCCCGAGGAAGTGACCGAGATGCAGCGCACGGTGCGCGGCGAGGTCGTCGCGTCGACCTTCGACGAGCCGGCCACGCGCCACGTGCAGGTCGCCGAGATGGTGATCGAGAAGGCCAAGCGCCTGGTCGAGCACAAGAAGGACGTCGTGATCCTGCTCGACTCGATCACCCGGCTCGCGCGCGCCTACAACACGGTCGTGCCGGCGTCGGGCAAGGTGCTGACCGGCGGCGTCGATGCGAACGCGCTGCAGCGCCCCAAGCGCTTCTTCGGCGCCGCGCGCAACATCGAGGAAGGCGGCTCGCTCACCATCATCGCCACCGCCCTGATCGACACCGGTAGCCGCATGGACGACGTCATCTACGAGGAATTCAAGGGCACCGGCAACATGGAGATCCACCTCGAGCGGCGCATGGCGGAAAAGCGCGTCTACCCGGCCATCAACGTCAACCGCTCGGGTACGCGCCGCGAGGAGCTGCTGCTCAAGCCGGAAATCCTGCAGAAGGTGTGGGTGCTGCGGAAATTGCTCTACAACATGGACGACCTCGAGGCGATGGAATTTCTCCTCGACAAGATCCGCGCGACGAAGAGCAACGCCGAGTTCTATGACGCCATGCGCAGGGGCTAGCCGCGGATTGCAAACTCCCTGATTTTGGGGGATAATGCGTCCCTTTTTGGACGGCCACACTCGCCGCCCCCCTGTTCAACAGAGGAACCCCATGAAAGCCGACACCCATCCGAATTACGTCGAGATCGACGTCGCCTGCAGCTGCGGCAACAAGTTCAAGACCCGCTCCACCAGCGGCAAGCCGTTGCACATCGAGGTCTGCTCGGTCTGCCACCCCTTCTACACCGGCAAGCAGAAGATCGTCGATACCGCCGGCCGCGTCGAGCGCTTCCGCCAGAAGTACGGCACCAAGAAGCAGGCTGCCGCGTGAGCCGCAGGAATTCCGGGGAAAAGGCAGCTTAGGCTGCCTTTTTTCTTTTCGGCGCAAGGTAGAATCCCTCGGCCGGTATCCATTCGACCGAAACTGATAATGATGCGCCTGCCGCGCCTACCCATCCTCCTCCCGCCACGCGGCGCTGTGCTGGGTGCCCTTTGCGCCCTGTATCTGCTGCCCGGCCTGATCGGCCATGACCCCTGGAAAGGCGATGACGCTACCCATTTCGGTGTCGCCTATTCCATGCTCGATGGCGGACACTGGCTGATACCGCGACTGGCCGGCGAACCCTGGCTGGATTCCCCGCCGTTGTTTCACTGGATCGCGGCGGTTCTGGCCAAGGTTATCGGCCTCGTTCTCCCCCTGCACGACGCGGCACGTCTTGCCACCGGCCTGTTCGCCGGCATCATGATCGCGTGCCTGTGGGCTGCGGCCAGGCGGTTCATCGGCCAGGAAGCCGCGCGCGGCGCGGTCCTGGTCGCGCTCGGCTGCCTCGGGCTGCTGGTGCATGCCCATGAATTTCAACCGGCGATCGTCCACCTCGCCGCCACAGCCGCCCTGTATTGGGGCCTGGCCTTGCTGCCTGAGCAACCAAGGCGCGGGGGGGCGTTGGCCGGCGCGGCACTTGGGCTGGGATTCCTGGCAGTCGGGCTGCCTGTCCTGATCACGCTCGGTCCGCTGCTCCTGCTGCTGCCCCTCATTTGGTCCCGCCTGCGCACATCCCAGGGGGCGCACGGCATGCTCGCCGCGCTGGCCGTCGCCGCACCGCTGATCCTCATCTGGCCCCTGACCCTCTACCTGAAGGATCCAGCCGCCTTCGCCGCCTGGTGGACGCGTGAATTGGCGGGGCTGAAACCGGGCAGCAACGTGCCCCTGTCGCTCTGGAATTTTCTCCAGCTGCTTTCCTGGTTCGCCTGGCCCGCATTGCCCCTGGCCGCCTGGACGCTCTGGAAGGAACGGCGGCGCCTGATCGAACCCCGCACCCTGATTCCCCTGACCTCGTTTGTCGTCCTGCTCGCGGTGCAAAGCGTCTTCTCCGAGCCCCGCAGCCTGAATGCCCTGCCGCTGCTCCCGCCCCTGATTCTGCTTGCCGCGCCGGCAACGCTTTCCCTGCGACGCGGCGCTGCCAACGCCTTCGACTGGTTTGGCATGATGACCTTCTCGCTGCTCGCCGGTCTCATCTGGCTGGGCTGGGCAGCGATGGTCTTCGGCGTACCGCCGCAAATCGCCAAGAACATGGTTCGGCAGGTGCCTGGGTTCGTCGCCCATTTCATGCCCATCGCCTTCGCCGTCTCGCTGGCACTGACTTTTGCCTGGCTGTGGCTGATCTTCGCCAGCCCGCGTTCGCCCCAACGCGGCACGATGCACTGGGCCGCCGGGGTCACGCTGTGCTGGGGATTGCTTATGGCCTTGTGGCTGCCCTGGGTGAATTACGACCGCAGCTACCGTCATGTCGCGGCCTCGCTCAAGGCGGCGCTCCCGGCCGAGCGGGGTTGCATTGCCGGTCGCGGCCTGGGCAGCACGCAGCGGGCCGCCTTCCATTACTTTGCCGGCATCCAGACCGCGCGCGACGGCAGCCGCGCCGCCGCCCAATGTCGTCTGTACCTCGTCCAGGGCACGGCACAGAAGGAAGCGCCCCCCTCCGGCAGCGGCTGGCGCAAGATCTGGGAAGGCAGCCGCCCCAGCGACCGCAGCGAACGCTTCCGCCTCTACGCCCGGCCATGACACCCCTTGTCGACACCCCGCAATGGCAGCTCCTTGCTGCGCACCGCGATGCGCTGGCAGGCAGCCATCTAAACGATCTCTTTGCCGCCGATCCGCAGCGCTTTGACCGCCTGTCCCTGCACTGCGGCGACTTGCTGTGCGACTTCTCGAAGCAACGCCTCACCACCGAGACGCTCGCCCTGCTCGTACGTCTCGCTGAAGCGCGCGACCTCGCCGGCTTCCAGCGGCGCATGGCTGCAGGGGAAGCCATCAACGTCACGGAGAACCGCGCCGCCCTGCACATCGCGCTGCGCGCCGAGCGGCCTTACCGCGTAGCCGGCCGGGACGTGTTGCCCGAAGTGCGCGCCACCCGCGCGCGCATGCGCCAACTGACGGAAGCCATTCGATCGGGCAGCTGGCGCGGCAGCGGCGGTGCGCCAATCGAGGCCGTGGTCAACCTCGGCATCGGCGGCTCCGACCTCGGGCCGCGCATGGCCGTGCAGGCGCTCGGCGAATACGCCGAACCAAGGCTCGCGGTGCGCTTCGTCGCCAACATCGACCCGGCGGAGTTCGCCGACACGGTGCGCGGCCTCGACCCGGCGCGCACGCTGTTCATCGTCTCCTCGAAGACCTTCACCACGCAGGAGACACTGGCCAACGCCCGCGCTGCCCGCGCCTGGCTCGGCAGCGCCGATCCGGCGCGGCATTTCATCGCCGTCAGCAACAATGTCGTGGCAGCGCAAGCCTTCGGCATCCCGGCGGAAAACTCACTCGCCATGGCAGACTGGGTGGGCGGGCGCTTCTCGATGTGGTCGGCGATCGGCCTGCCGCTCGCCTGCGCGATCGGCATGGACGCCTTCGAGGACCTGCTCGCCGGCGCGCGCGCGATGGACGAGCACTTCCTCGCTGCGCCTTTCGCGGAAAACCTGCCGGTGGTGATGGCCCTCG
>CAJPFL010000064.1 GCA_905339315.1 Rhodocyclaceae bacterium | reverse complement strand
GTCGCCAAGAAGTACGCCGGCAATGCCGCCGCCGCCGCCGAACTCGAAGCCAAGGTCAAGAAGGGCGGCTCGGGCAAGTGGGGCACCGTGCCGATGCCGCCGAACCCGGCCGTCAGCGACGCCGACATCAAGAAGCTGGTGGCCTGGATCCTCGCGACCAAGTAACCGGTTTCAGCCGCTTCGAAAGGCCAGCCTGCGGGCTGGCCTTTTTTATTGACATCGCCGGAGACGGGCAGCACAATCGCGGCGCGTTCGCACGCTAAAAAACACCTATTCTGGAGACGATAAACATGCGATTCCCCGTCAAGACGATCAGCCTTGCTGTCGCTTCCGCCTTTATCGTATTCGGCTGCGGCAAGGAAGCGCCGCCGCCCCCGCCGCCGAAGGCCGAGCAGCCCGCCGCGCCGCCGGCCAAGCCGGCGGTGACGGTGAAAATCGGGCACGTTGCACCGCTCACCGGTCCGCAAGCCCACCTCGGCAAGGACAACGAGAACGGCGCGCGCCTGGCCATCGAGGAAGCCAACGCCCGGAAGCTGGAAATCGGCGGCGCAGTCGTCACTTTCGAGTTCCTGGGGGAGGATGACCAGGCCGACCCGAAGCAGGGCACCACCGTGGCGCAGAAGCTGGTCGATGCGAAGGTGAATGGCGTCATCGGCCACCTCAACTCCGGCACCACCATCCCCGCTTCGAAGCTGTATGCCGATGCCGGCATCCCGCAGATCTCGCCCTCGGCAACCAATCCAAAATACACGCAGCAGGGCTTCAAGACCGCCTTCCGGGTGATGGCCAACGACGAGCAGCAGGGCAAGGTGCTCGGCGACTACGCCACGAAACAGCTGGCCGGCAAGAAGATCGCCATCGTCGACGACCGCACCGCCTACGGCCAGGGGGTCGCCGACGAATTCGAGAAGGCCGCCAAGGCCGGCGGCGCCACCATCGTCGCGCGCGAATTCACCAACGACAAGGCCACCGACTTCGCTGCCATCCTCACCAAGATCAAGTCGAAGAAGCCGGATCTGGTCATGTACGGCGGCATGGACGCCCAGGCCGGTCCGATGGCGCAGCAGCTGAAGAAGCTCGGCGTGAAGTCGAAGATGATCTTCGCCGACGGCGGCTGCACCACCGAGTTCCACAAGCTGGCGGGCGACGCGGCGGAAGGCCACTACTGCTCGCTGCCCGGCTACCCGCTCGACAAGATGCCGGGCGGCAAGGTCTTCATGGAGAAGTACAAGGCGAAGTTCAACGTCGACATCCAGCTCTACGCGCCCTACGCCTACGATGCGGCCAACGTCATGATCGACGCCATGCAGCGCGCCAATTCGGTCGAGCCGGCGAAGGTCCTGGCCGAGCTGCCGAAGACCGCCTTCGACGGCGTCACCGCCAGGATCACCTTCGACGAGCGGGGCGACGTCAAGGACGGCGCCATCACGATGTACCAGGCCAAGGGCGGCAAGTGGGAAACGCTGGAGACGGTCGGCGGCGCCGCACCGGCAGCGGCGCAGCCCGCCGCGATGGGCGGCATGAGCGGCATGTCGGGAATGGGCGGGATGTCCGGCATGACCGCTGCGCCGACAACGGCTGCGGCACCGGCCGCCCCGGCCGAGAAGAAGTAAGCACGGCGCAGTCGACTTGAAACGGCACCTTCGGGTGCCGTTTCTTCATCGAATGGATACCTTCATCCAGCAGATCATCAACGGCCTCGTGCTGGGCAGCATCTACGCCCTCGTCGCGCTCGGCTACACGATGGTCTATGGCATCCTCGGGCTGATCAACTTCGCCCACGGCGAGGTGGTGATGATCGGCGCGCTGACCGCGCTCACCGTCATCAAGCTGCTGGCCGACAGCGGCCTGCCGGGCACGGTGGTGGTGCTGATCGGCCTGCTGGCGGCGGTCCCGGTCTGCATGGCGCTCGGCTTCACCATCGAGCGCATCGCCTACCGGCCGCTGAGGAACGCGCCGCGCCTCGCCCCGCTGATCACCGCCATCGGCGTCTCCATCGTGCTGCAGCAGCTGGCGATGATCTTCTGGGGCCGCAACTACCATGCCTTCCCGCCGATCCTGCCGACCAGCAGCCGCGAAATCGGCGGCGCCCACATCACCGACGTGCAGATCGTCATCATCCTTCTCGCCGTGGCGATCATGGCCGGGCTGATGCTGCTGGTGAATCGCACGCGGCTCGGCCGCGCGATGCGCGCCACGGCGGAAAACCCGCAGATCGCCGGGCTGATGGGCGTCAACATCAACGTCATCATCTCCGCCACCTTCCTCATCGGCTCGGCGCTGGCGGCGGTGGCCGGCGTGATGGTCAGCGCCAACTATTCGATCGCCCACTACCACATGGGCTTCATCCTCGGCCTGAAGGCGTTCACCGCAGCGGTGCTGGGCGGCATCGGCAACCTGCCCGGCGCCATGCTCGGCGGCGTGCTGCTGGGACTGATCGAGTCGCTCGGCGCCGGCTACATCGGCGACCTCACCGGCGGCTTCCTCGGCAGCCACTACCAGGACGTGTTCGCCTTCTTCGTGCTGATCCTCGTCCTCGTCTTCCGGCCCTCCGGCCTGATGGGCGAGAAAGTCGCGGAGCGGGCGTGAGCACCGACAAGCGCAGAGCCCTGCTGGGCATGGTGTTGATCGGCGTGGCGCTCGCCATCCTGCCCTTCATCATCGGCAAGGGCCTCGGAAACTCCTGGGTGCGCGTGCTCGATTTCGCCCTGCTCTACGTCATGCTGGCGCTGGGGCTGAACATCGTCGTCGGCTTTGCCGGCCTGCTCGACCTCGGCTACATCGCCTTCTACGCGGTGGGCGCCTACCTGTATGCCCTGCTCGCCTCGCCGCACTTCGGCCTGCACTGGCCGGTGTGGGCCGTGCTGCCGCTCGGCGCGCTGGTGGCGGGCCTGTTCGGCGTACTGCTCGGCGCGCCGACGCTGCGGCTGCGCGGCGACTATCTGGCCATCGTCACGCTCGGCTTCGGCGAGATCGTGCGCATCTTCATCAACAACCTCAACGCGCCGGTGAACATCACCAACGGCCCGCAGGGCATCAGCCAGATCGACCCGGTGCGCATCGCCGGTGTGCCACTATCGAAGCCGCTGGAAATCTTTGGCCTCACCTTGCCTTCGGTTTATCTCTATTACTACCTGTTCCTCGGGCTGACCCTGCTCGTCGTCTTCGTTTCGATCCGCCTCGAAGATTCGCGCATCGGCCGGGCCTGGGTGGCGATCCGCGAGGACGAGATCGCCGCCAAGGCCTGCGGCATCGACACGCGCAACGTCAAGCTGCTCGCCTTCGCCATGGGCGCCACCTTCGGCGGCGTCGCCGGCGGCCTCTTCGCCGGCTTCCAGGAATTCGTCAGCCCGGAGAGCTTCGGCCTGATGGAATCGATCATGGTGCTGTGCATGGTGGTGCTCGGCGGCATGGGCCACATTCCCGGCGTCATCCTCGGCGGCCTGCTGCTGGCGATATTGCCGGAGGCCCTGCGCCACGGCGCCGTGCCGATGCAGCAGGCGGCCTTCGGCCGCGTGCTGCTCGATCCCGAATCCCTGCGCATGCTGCTGTTCGGCCTGGCACTGATCGCCGTCATGCTCTACCGGCCGGCAGGGCTGTGGCCGGAAGCGCGCAGGAAGCGGGAATTCTCGGAGAAGGCGAAGTGAGCGAGGCCCTGCTCGACGCCCGCTCGATCGGCAAGCGATTCGGCGGCGTGCGCGCGCTGCACGACGTTTCGCTCTCCATTCGCCGCGGCGAGATCTACGGACTGATCGGCCCCAACGGTGCCGGCAAAACGACGTTCTTCAATGTCCTCACCGGCCTCTACCCGGCGGATTGCGGCCAGTTCGCCTTCGACGGCGCGCCGCTGAAGGTCACGGCACCGCACGAAGTGGCCGCCGCCGGCATCGCCCGCACCTTCCAGAACATCCGCCTGTTCGCCAACATGACGGCGCTGGAGAACGTCATGGTCGGGCGCCACCTGCGCACCGGCGCCGGCGTCATCGGCGCCGTGCTGCGCAACCGCGCCACGCGCGAGGAGGAGGCCGCCATCGCCCAGCGCGCCCACGAGCTGCTCCGGTATGTCGGCATTCACCGGCATGGCAATATCCTCGCGCGCCACCTTGCCTACGGCGACCAGCGCCGGCTGGAGATCGCCCGCGCCCTCGCCACCGAGCCGAAGCTGCTGGCGCTCGACGAGCCGGCCGCCGGCATGAACGCGACCGAAACGGCGTCGCTGAAGAAACTCATCGAGTCGCTGCGCGCCGACGGCCTCACCCTCCTGCTGATCGAGCACGACGTCAAGCTGGTGATGGGGCTATGCGACCGCGTCGCCGTGCTCGACTACGGCGAGAAGATCGCCGAGGGCGTGCCGGCCGAGGTGCAGCGCGACCCGAAGGTGATCGAGGCCTACCTGGGCGGAGTCGTCGCATGAGTGCGCCGATGCTGGAGGTGCGCGACCTGCATGTTTCCTACGGCGGCATCGCTGCCGTGAAGGGCATCAGCTTCGAGGTGGCCGTCGGCGAGATGGTCTGCCTGATCGGCGCCAACGGCGCCGGCAAGACCACCACGCTGAAGGCGCTGGCGCGCCTGTTGCCGGCGCAGGGCGCCATCCATTACGGCGGCCACAGCCTGCTGCACCGGCCCGCGCATGCGCTGATCGGCGAAGGCATGACCCTGGTGCCCGAAGGCCGCGGCGTCTTCGCGCGACTGACTGTCGCCGAGAACCTGGACATGGGCGCCTACTGTCGTGACGACCGTGCCGAGGTCGCCGCCGACCTCGATCGCGTCTACGGCCTGCTGCCGCGCCTGAAGGAGCGCGCCGGGCAGCTTGCGGGTACGCTCTCGGGCGGCGAGCAGCAGATGCTGGCCATCGGCCGCGCGCTGATGAGCCGGCCGAAGCTGCTGCTGCTCGACGAGCCGTCGATGGGCCTGGCGCCGATCATGGTGCAGAAGGTCTTCGAGGTGATCCAGTCGGTTGCCGCCCAGGGGGTGACCATCCTGCTCGTCGAGCAGAACGCCCGCCTGGCGCTGTCGGTGGCCGCGCGCGGCTACGTCATGGAAAGCGGCACCATCGCGCTCAGCGACTCCGGGCCGGCGCTGCTCGCCAACCCGAAGGTGCGCGAAGCCTATCTGGGGGAATGAATCCGCCTACCTGGCAGGGTGCAGTATCCGCGCCAGGCGCGCCGCCGGACGCAGCAGGTCAGCCAGCGTGTAACGGTCCAGTTCGGCAAAGAAGGCGTCCGCCGCCTTCTTGAACACCCCCTTCAGCAGGCAGGCCGGCGCGATGTTGCAGGCGCTGCTCTCGGCATCGAAGCACTCGACCAGCGCCAGGCTCTCCTCGGTGCCGCGCACCACCTCGCCGACGCCGATGTCTTCGGGCGCCATGGCCAGGCGCAGGCCGCCGCCCTTGCCGCGCAGCGTCTCGACATAGCCCTGGCGCGCCAGGAAGTGCACCACCTTCATGAGGTGGTTTTCCGAGATACCATAGGCGGCGGCGATTTCGCCGATGGTGGCAAGCTCGTCGCGCCGCACGCCGAGATACATCAGCACGCGCAGGGTGTAGTCGGAGAAGGTGGTCAGCCGCATGGGGTGTCCGATCGGCGGTGTTTAAAGATGTATTGCAGATGTTGATTATCCCGGAAACGGGTGGTATAGTGAAGATGTATCTTTGGTACTGCTTTTAAAGGAACCCGTGATGACGGAGCCGACAATGAACATGCCGACGGAAGAGGCGATCCGCGCCGCCCTGCGCAGCGTGATCGACCCGGAAGTGGGCATGAACGTCGTCGACCTCGGCCTCGTCTATGGCATCGAGATCGCGCCCGACCGGGTGCGCGTCGCCATGACCATGACGACGCCGGCCTGCCCCATGGGCTCCATGATTACCGAGGATGCACGCGAGGCGATTCGCGACATCGCGCCGGACGGCGCCGAGATCGTCGTCGACCTGGTCTGGGATCCGCCCTGGAGCCCGGAGCGGATGACGGAGAACGCCAAGCGCCACTTCGGCTGGTAGCCGAGCCACCCCCACCCCGACAGGAGAATACGACATGACCACCGCCACCGCAGAGCAGACCATCGACGTCCGCAACATCGTGCCGCGCGAGCGCCATCCGCTGATTTTCGACACCTACCGCAACCTGGCCGCAGGCGAAGCCTTCCTGCTGGTGAACGACCACGATCCGAAGCCGCTCTACTACCAGTTCCAGGCGGAACTCGGCCCGGTGTTCACCTGGGACTACCTGGAAGCCGGACCGGAAGTCTGGAAGGTGCGCATTACCAAGAAGGCCTGAGCTGATGGCAGCCCATCCCCCGACCCCTTCCCCGTGGGAAGGGGTGACGCCGGTTCAGCCGCTGCGCGGCTTCCGTGTTATTGACTTCAAGCCTCCTTGGGGCGGCCCGGCGGAGGCCTGAATGGCAGACGTCCGGCCGCCCTGGCGCATCCCGCTGCTGATACTCGGCTTCGCCAGCCTGATCATCGGGGTGGGCGCCGGGCTGCTGCGCCTGGGCTGGGCCGTGCCGCGGCCCGCCGCCGATCTCGCCGCCTTCCATGGCCCGCTCATGGTGAGTGGCTTCTTCGGCACGGTGATCAGCCTCGAGCGCGCCGTCGCCCTGGCGCAGCGCTGGGTCTACCTCGGCCCGCTCGCGGCTGGCGTCGGCGGCCTCGCCCTGATCCTCGGCGCCCCGCCCGCCGCGGCCCAAGCGCTGCTCGCCCTCGGCAGCGCGGTGCTGCTGGCCGGCTCCGTTTCTGTCTTCCTGCGCCAGCGCGCGCTGTTTACCTTCACGCTGGCCGCCGGCGCGGCCAGCTGGCTCATGGGCAACCTGCTCTGGCTGGGCGGCTTCTCCGTCTACGAGGTGGTGCCGTGGTGGGCCGGCTTCCTGGTGCTGACCATCGCCGGCGAACGGCTGGAGCTGTCGCGCTTCCTGCCCCCATCGCCGGTGGCGCAGCGCGTCTTCATCGCCGTGCTGGCGGGACTGACTTTCGGCATGGCCTTCGAGGCGCGCCTGTTCGGCGCCGCGCTGGTGGCGCTGTCGCTCTGGCTGCTGCGCCAGGACATCGCGCGGCGCACGGTGAGGGACAAGGGTCTGACGCGCTTCATCGCCGTCTGCCTGCTCTCGGGCTATGGCTGGCTGCTGCTCGCCGGAGCCATCATCCTCGGCGCGGGGCTCGTGCCGGGCAGCGCGGCCTACGACGCGGCGCTGCACGCCCTGATGCTCGGCTTCGTCTTCTCGATGGTATTCGGGCACGCGCCGATCATCTTCCCGGCCGTGCTGCGCGTGGCGGTGCCCTACCATCCGCTGTTCTACGCACCGCTGGCGCTGCTGCACCTGTCCCTGGCGGTGCGCCTGGCAGGGGACCTTGCCGGGCTGGCGGACTGGCGCAGCCTGGGCGGCCTGCTCAACGCGCTGGCGCTTGCCGCCTTCATTCTGAACACGATTGCCGCCGTGATCCGCGGCAAGTTCAGCCGACAGGCAGCGAATCGGCAGCGAAACTGAAGGCGTCGGCAAAGAAGGCTTCCTCATTCAGTCCGCACCGCGTAATGAGATCGCTGCGCGCCGCCTCGATCATCGCCGGCGCCCCGCAGGCATACACCTGGTGGCCGGAAAGGTCGGGGAAATCCTCCATGACCGCCCGATGCACCAATCCGCGACGGCCGCTCCAGGCGTCGGCCGCCGCCGGCTCGGACAGCACCGGCACGTACCTGAATTCCGTGTGGCTTGCCGCCCAGCCCTCCGCCAGCGCATTCAGGTAAAGGCCCGACCGGTCGCGGGCACCCCAATAGAGCGTCATCGGCCGGTCCGATTTCTGCTGGAAGGCATGCTCGACGAGGGCCTTGAGCGGCGCGAAGCCGGTGCCGCCGGCCAGCAGGATGACCGGCTGCGGGTTTTCCTCGCGCAGGAAAAAATCCCCATGCGGACCCTCCAGGCGCAGGATGTCGCGCTCCTTCATGGTATCGAAAACACGCGGGGTGAAATGCCCGCCCGGCACCAGGCGCACATGCAATTCCAGGGCCTCGTCGGCATGCGGCGCATTGGCGATGGAAAAGCTGCGGCGGCGGCCGTCCTTCAGCAGGATGTCGATGTACTGGCCGGCGAGGAACTGCAGGCGCTCGCTGGCGGGCAGCCTGAGCTGCAGCAGCATCACGTCGGGCGCCAGGCGCGCCATCTTCTGCACGCGGCAGGGCAGCGTCCTCACCGGGAGGTCGCGCACGGCGCGCGCTTCGCGCGCTTCTATGACGAGATCGGAAAGCGGCCGCGCGCAGCAAAACAGGGCGTAGCCCCTTGCCGCCTCGTCGTCGGTGAGCGCCCCTTCCGCATGCAGGCCACGGTCGACCTGCCCCGACACCACGCGACCCTTGCAGGCGCCGCAGGCGCCGTTGCGGCAGCCGTAGGGAAGATGAATGCCCGATGCCAGCGCGGCGCGCAGCAGGGTATTGCCGGGCTCGACCTCGAATTGATGCCGGCTGGGCTCGATCGTGATGCGATAGGACATGGTGTCGGGGGACAAAAAAGGGAATTCCGCTAAAATGCGCAGGTGCAACGATTGCTCATCATTGGCTGCGGCGACATCGCGCGGCGCGCCCTCCCCAGTCTGGTCAAGCATTACCGCGTGTATGCCGCGGTTCGCTCGGATGCGCGCCATCGCGAATTGCGCGCCATGGGTGTCACGCCGCTGCGCGCCGACCTGGACAAGCCGCACACGCTGAAGCGCCTGGCCGGCATCGGCAACCTGATCCTGCATTTCGCTCCGCCGCAGGAAACCGGCCGCCAGGACAAGCGCACGCGCGCGCTGCTGGCGGCGCTGTCGACCGGAAAAATTCTACCACGCCGCCTGGTCTACATCAGCACCAGCGGCGTCTATGGGGATTGCCGCGGGGCATGGGTTTCGGAGGAGCGCCCGCTGCAGCCGCAGACGCCCAGGGCGCTTCGGCGCGCCGATGCCGAGGCGCGGCTGCGCCGCTTCGGCCGCGCCCGCCGCGTCGCCGTCTCGATCCTGCGCGCGCCGGGCATCTACGCCGGCGACCGCCTGCCGCTGGCGCGGCTGGAGCGCGGCCTGCCGCTGCTGCAGGAAGCGGAGGACATCTACACCAACCACATTCACGCCGACGACCTGGCCGTCATTGCGCGGCGCGCGCTCGTGCACGGCCGGCCGGGCCGGCTCTACAATGCCGCGGACGAATCGGTGCTGAAAATGGGGGAGTATTTCGACCTGATCGCGGATCGCCTCGGCCTGCCGCGGGCACCGCGATTGCCGCGCGCCGAAATCGTGCAGCGCCTGACGCCCGCAATGCTGTCCTTCATGGGGGAGTCGCGCCGCCTGACGAATGCCCGCATCAAGCGCGAACTGGGGGTGCGGCTGGAATACCCCGATGTCGCCACTGCACTCGACGTCGTGTTGCCGGAGGTTGCCTGACATGTTGTGGATCAAGTGGCTGCATATCGTTTTCATGGTGACCTGGTTCGCCGGCCTGTTCTACCTGCCGCGGCTGTTCGTCTACCACGCCATGAGCGAGGATGCGCCGAGCCGCGAGCGCTTCAAGATCATGGAGCGCAAGCTCTACTACGGCATCATGGCGCCGGGCGCGATCATCACCGTCGCGCTGGGCCTGTGGCTGTGGCTGGGCTACGGGCCCTGGGGCTACTGGATCCACGCCAAGTTCGCGCTGGCGCTGGTGCTAATCGCGTATCACCTGTACTGCGGCAGGCTGCTGAAGGATTTCGCGCTGGACCGCAACACCAAATCGCATGTCTGGTTCCGCTGGTTCAACGAGTTTCCGGTGCTGATCCTGTTCGCCGCCGTCTGGCTCGTATTGTTCAAGCCGTTCTGATGGAGCACTTCTTCGCCACCTGCCCGCGCGGGCTCGAAGCGCAACTGGCGGGCGAGCTGGAACGGGCCGGCGCCATGCGCATCGAAGCCGTCGCCGGCGGCGTCGGCTTCGCCGGCGATTGGGAATCCTGCTATCGCGCCAACCTGTGGAGCCGCATCGCCACGCGCATTCTCTGGCGCGTCGCCCACGGCCCCTACCAGCGAGAGGAGGATATCTACCGGCTGGCCCGCGAGGTGCCCTGGCACGAGCAGTTCGCCGTGCGCCGCACGCTGCGTGTTTATATGACGGCCATCCGCTGCCCGCTGAAGAGCATCGACTTCGTCACCCTGCGCATCAAGGACGCGGTCTGCGACCGCTTCCGCGCCGAAACCGGCGAGCGGCCCAGCGTGGACACCGCCGAGCCGAACGTGCGCATCCACGCCTTCCTCAGCGACCGCGAGGCGACGCTGTATCTCGACACCTCGGGCGAGCCGCTCTACAAGCGCGGCTTCAAGTACGCCTCGGTCGAGGCGCCCCTCAAGGAAAACCTGGCCGCCGGCATCCTCATGCTGGCGGGCTGGCAGCCGGGCACGCCGCTGCTCGACCCGATGTGCGGCTCGGGCACTTTCCTGATCGAGGCGGCCCTGATGGCCCACGACATCGCGCCCGGGCTGGCGCGCAAGTTCGGCTTTTTCCGCCTGGACAATTTCGATGCGGCGCTTTGGCAAAAGCTCCTGACGGAAGCGCAAGCGCGCAAACGGGCGCTCGTCGCGCAGCCGATCTTCGGCAGCGACATTAGCCAGGACCAGGTCGAGCGGGCGCGGCAGAATCTCGCGGCGGCGGACATGCACGAGTGCGTACGGCTCGAGCGTGCCGACCTCTTGCTGCGCAGCCCGCCGGCGGCGGAGGGCGTACTGGTCGCCAATCCGCCCTACGGCATACGTCTGGAGGAACAGGAACGGCTGGCGGTGTTCTATCCGAAGCTGGGCGATGCCCTGAAGCAGCGCTTCGCCGGCTGGCGCTGCTACTTCATTTCCGCCGATCCGCAGCTGCCCAGGCTGATCGGGCTGAAGGCCTCGCGGCGGACGCCGCTTTTCAACGGCGCGCTGGAATGCCGCCTGCTGGAGTACCGGATCATCGCCGGCCCGATGCGGCGAACCAAGCCTGCGTAGCGGCTAGACGATGTCGAGGTGCTGGATGCCGGCGGCCAGGTCGCGATCCTTGGCTTCCTTGCCGTGCAGCTTGATCGACAGGCGCAGGTCGTTCACCGAGTCGGCGTTGCGCAGCGCATCCTCGTAGCTGATCTTGCCGGCTTCGTAGAGTTCGAACAGGGACTGGTCGAAGGTCTGCATGCCCAGCTCACGCGACTTCTTCATGATCTCCTTGATCTCATGCACCTCGCCCTTGAAGATCAGGTCGGATATGAGCGGCGAGTTGAGCATGACCTCGAATGCCGCCGCCCGCCCCTTGCCGTCCTTCATCGGAATCAGCCGCTGCGAGACGAAGGCGCGCACGTTGAGCGAAAGATCCATCAGCAGCTGCTGGCGCCGCTCCTCCGGGAAGAAGTTGATGATGCGATCGAGTGCCTGGTTGGTGCTGTTGGCGTGCAGCGTGGCCATGCACAGGTGACCGGTCTCGGCGAAGGCGATGGCATGGTCCATCGTCTCGCGGTCGCGGATCTCGCCCATCAGGATGACGTCCGGGGCCTGGCGCAGGGTATTCTTCAGCGCCGCCTCCCAGGTGTCGGTGTCGATGCCGACCTCGCGCTGGGTGACGATGCACTTCTTGTGCTCGTGCACGTATTCGATCGGATCCTCGACGGTGATGATGTGGCCGTAGCTGTTCTCGTTGCGGTAATCCACCATTGCCGCCAGCGAGGTCGATTTGCCGGTGCCGGTGCCGCCGACCAGGATCACCAGGCCGCGCTTGGTCATGGCGATGTCCTTGAGCACCGGCGGCAGCTGCAGGCTCTCGAAGGTCGGGATCGTCGTGGCGATCGTGCGCAGCACGACGCCGATGCGCGCCTGCTGCACGAAGGCGTTGACGCGGAAGCGGCCGATGCCGGCGGGGCTGATGGCGAAGTTGCATTCCTTGGTCGATTCGAACTCCGAGGCCTGCTTGTCGTTCATGATGGCGCGCGCCAGTTCAGCGGTGTGCTGCGGCGTCAGGTTCTGGTTCGACTGCGGCGTGATCTTGCCGTCGACCTTGATGGCGGGCGGGAAGCCGGCGGTGATGAACAGGTCGGAACCCCTCTTCTGCGCCATCAGGCGCAGCAGGTCGTACATGAATTTGAGTGCCTGGTCTCTTTCCATCTGGGGCCTCCGTTGGGCTGGATGACCTTGCCAGCTCAGCCGGCAAAGTTATCCTTATTGGCTGCTTTGGTCCTGGCTTCCGACGCGGAAACAATATTGCGCCGGACGAGGTCGGCCAGATTCTGGTCCAGCGTCTGCATGCCCAGGGCCTGGCCGGTCTGGATGGCCGAGTACATCTGGGCGATCTTGGCTTCGCGGATCAGGTTGCGGATGGCCGGCGTGCCGATCATGATCTCGTGCGCCGCCACCCGCCCCTGGCCGTCCTTGGTCTTAAGCAGGGTCTGCGAAATGACGGCGCGCAGCGATTCGGACAGCATCGCACGCACCATTTCCTTTTCCGCCGCCGGGAAGACGTCGATGACGCGGTCGATGGTCTTGGCGGCGGAACTGGTGTGCAGCGTGCCGAACACCAGGTGGCCGGTTTCAGCCGCGGTCAGCGCCAGGCGGATGGTCTCCAGGTCGCGCATCTCGCCCACCAGGATGACGTCCGGGTCCTCGCGCAGCGCGCTGCGCAGCGCGTTGTTGAAGGACAGCGTGTGCGGCCCAACCTCGCGCTGGTTGATCAGGCATTTCTTCGACTCATGCACGAATTCGATCGGGTCCTCGACGGTGAGGATGTGGCCGTGCTCGTTTTCATTGATGTAGTTGACCATCGCCGCCAGGGTGGTCGACTTGCCCGAGCCGGTCGGCCCGGTCACCAGCACGACGCCGCGCGGGTACTCGGAGATCTCCTGGAAGATCTTCGGGCAGTTGAGTTCCTCCAGCGACAGCACCTTCGAGGGAATGGTGCGGAACACGGCGCCGGCGCCACGGTGCTGGACGAAGGCATTGACGCGGAAGCGTGCCAGATTGGGAATGGCAAACGAGAAGTCGCACTCCAGGTTCTCCTCGTAATGCTTGCGCTGGCCGTCGTTCATGATGTCGTACACCATGCTGTGGACGTCCTTGTGCTCCATCGGCGGCAGGTTGATGCGCCGCACGTCGCCGTGCACGCGGATCATCGGCGGCAATCCCGAGGAAAGGTGCAGGTCGGAGGCCTTGTTCTTGACGGAGAATGCCAGCAGTTCGGTGATGTCCATTTAGTGCTTCCGTGGCGCCTTACATTGGCAAAGGAGCGAAAGGGGGCGATGGCGCGATGATATACTTGCCCCGATTTTTCAGGGCATTATGACAACAATTTCCACCAACTTGCAAGCCGTCAGGGCGCGTATCGCCGCAGCGGCGCAATTGGCGGGACGAGCGGTCGAAGATATCCGTCTGCTGGCCGTCAGCAAGACCTTCCCGCCGGAGCGGATCCGCGAGGCCGCGCTGGCCGGCCAGATCGCCTTCGGCGAGAACTACCTGCAGGAGAGCCTGGGGAAAATCGCCGCGCTGGCCGATCTCGGCCTGGAATGGCATTTCATCGGCCCCCTGCAGAGCAACAAGACGCGCCCGGTCGCCGAGCATTTTTCCTGGGTACATGGCATCGAGCGGCTGAAAATCGCCGAGCGGCTGTCTGCAGCCCGCGGCCCGGCGCGGCCGCCACTGCAGGTCTGCATCCAGGTGAATGTCAGCGGCGAAGCCAGCAAGAGCGGCGTCAGCCCCGGCGAGACGGCGGCACTGGCCCATGCTGTAGCCGGGCTGCCGAACCTGCGCTTGCGCGGCCTGATGGCCATTCCGGAGCCGACGGACGACATGCCGCTGGCGCGGCAGCGCTTCGCCATGCTGCGCGAATTGCGCGAAGTGCTCAACAAGGCGGGAATGGCGCTGGATACGCTTTCGATGGGCATGTCGCACGACCTGGAAGCGGCCATCCTTGAAGGCGCCACCATCGTGCGGGTAGGCACGGCCATCTTCGGAGAGAGAACATGAAAATCACCTTCCTCGGCGGCGGCAACATGGCCAACGCCCTCATCGGCGGCCTGCTCAAGCAGGGCTTTCCTGTCGCCGACATCCGGGTCGTCGAGCCGCTGGCGGAAAACCGCGAACGCCTGGCCGGCGCCTTCGGCGTTGCCTGCCTGCCGGCGGCGGATGCGTCGGTTCTCGAGAGCGACGTGCTGGTGCTGTCGATCAAGCCGCAGCAGATGCGCGAGGCGCTGGCGCCGATCGCAGGCAAGCTGACGCGCCAGCTCGTCATCAGCATCGCCGCCGGCATGCGGCTGACTGATATTTCACGCTGGCTGGGCGGTTATTCGCAACTGGTGCGAACCATGCCGAATACGCCGGCCCTGATCGGCGCCGGCATCACCGGCCTGTTCGCCGACCAGTCGGTCGATGCCGAGGGGCGTCGCCGGGCGGAGCTGGTGCTGGGCGCCGTCGGCAAGACGCTGTGGGTCGCCGAAGAAGGCATGATGGACGCCGTCACCGCCGTGTCCGGCAGCGGTCCCGCCTATGTTTTCCATTTCATCGAAGCGTTGCGCGATGCGGCACTTGCGCTCGGCTTTTCGGAGGAACAGGCGCGGCTGCTGGCGATCGAAACCGTCGTTGGCGCCGCGGCGCTGGCGGCGGACAGCACGGAGGATGTCACCGTGCTCCGGCAGCGCGTCACCTCCAAGGGCGGCACCACCGAAGCGGCGCTGAATTCGCTGAACGCGGATGATTTCAAGGCGGCCATCCTGCGGGCCGTCAGGGCGGCCGAGGCGCGCGGCCGCGAACTGGGCGAGCTGCTGGGCAAGGACTGAGCCATGCTGACCAACCTTCTGCTGCTGATCCTCGAGGCCGTCACCGGCTTTTTCGTGTTCCTCCTGCTGATCCGCTTCTACATGCAATGGCTGCGGGTTTCCTTCCGCAACCAGCTCGGCCGGTTCGTCGTCACCGTCACGGACCGGCTGGTGCGTCCGGCCCGGCGGATCCTTCCAAGTTTCCTCGGGCTGGACCTGCCGAGCCTGGCCGTGGCGCTGGTCCTGCACAGCGCCTACCTGACGCTCGCCTTCTGGCTGAAGCACTTCTCCTTCGGCGCCCATGCCGGCATCGCCGTGCCCGTGATTCTCGCCATCGCCATGGTGGAGTTGCTGCGCTTTTCGGTCTACATCCTCATCGGCGTGGTGCTTTTCTCGGCCGTGCTGTCGTGGGTCAATCCGCATGCCCCGCTGGCGCCGCTGTTCAACAACCTGTCGCGCCCCTTCCTGCGGCCGTTCCAGCGCCTGATCCCTCCCATCGCCGGCGTGGACCTCACGCCCCTTGTCCTGCTGCTGGTGCTGCAGATCGTCCTGATGCTGCTCGCCTGGCTGCGCGTCCAGCTGATCCCGCTCATCGCATGACGGCAGCCTGGCTCAGGCAGGATGCACCTGGAAGCCACATCGTCAGCCTGCACGTTCAGCCTGGCGCCCGGAAGACTGAAATCGCCGGCTTGCATGGGGAGGCACTGAAGGTCCGCCTGGCTGCCCCGCCGGTGGACGGCAAGGCGAATGCGGCCCTGGTGGCGTTTCTGGCGGAACAGCTGGATGTGCCACGGTCACAGGTGGCGCTGATCAGCGGGGCGACTTCCCGGCAGAAACGGCTGCGGGTCAGCGGCGCTTCGGCGCAGGCGATAGCGGTGTTCCTGTCCAGGGCGGAGGGGGCTGCCCGGTCGGGCTAGCCCTGGCGGCCGTTTTGGTTCCGGCATCACCCCCGCAAGCGGGCATGAGTCTTCTCTGAAACTTCATTTTCGAAGGCAACATGCCCCTCGATCAGCGTGCAGCACACCCGGCCCGGCAGTTCCCGGCCCAGAAACGGCGTGTTCTTGCCCTGACTCCTCAACGACTCGCGCGTCACCCGGAAGCTGCCGCGCAGATCGAAGATGCAGACGTCCGCAACCGCGCCAACGGCCAGCGTGCCCGCCGCAAGGCCAAGGACGCGCGCCGCATCGCTGGTGATGCGCGCCAGCGCCTGGCCCAGCGGGAGCTTCATCTCCCCGGCCCATTTCAATGTCAGCGGCAGCAGCAGCTCCAGCCCGCTGGCACCGGGCGCGGCTTCGCCGAAGGGCGCCTGCTTGGCATCGTCGTCAACCGGCGCATGATCGGAACAGAGCGCGTTGATGGCGCCCCCGGCGAGGCCGCGCCGCAGCGCATCGCAGTCGCGCCGGTCGCGCAGCGGCGGGGCAAACCGGGCGTGTGGGTTGAAGTAGCCGATGTCGGCGTCGGACAGATGCAGGTGGTTGATCGAAATGTCGCAGGTGGCGGCAATGCCGCTGGCCCGCGCGGCGACGATCATCTCCAGGGCCGCGGCGCTGGAGATGCGCGTGATGTGAATCCGCACGCCGGTATCCCGCGCCAGCTGCAGGAGGGTGGACAGGGCGATGGTCTCGGCGCTCACCGGGATGCCGGGCAGGCCCAGCCGCGTCGCCACCTCGCCGTCGTGGGCGACACCGTCCCTGCCGAGGAAGGGATCCTGCGCTTGCAGCCAGACCGGGAAATCGAAGGTGGCCGCGTACTGCATCGCGCGCATCAGGACCAGCGTGTCCACCACCGGCGCGTGCGCCTGGCCGAAGGCAATGCAGCCTGCCTCGTGGAGCTCGGCCATTTCAGTCAGCCGCTCGCCGGCAAGGCCGAGCGTCAGCGCGCCCACCGGGTAGACATGGGCGAAACCGGGGTGGCGTGCGCGGTGTTTGAGCATTTCGACCAGGCCCGGCTCATCGAGCGGTGGATCGGTGTCCGGCGGGCAGGCGAGGCTGGTGACGCCCCCGGCCGCCGCCGCCGCCATTTCCGATTCCAGCGTGGCCTTGTATTCGAAGCCGGGTTCGCGCAGGCGGGCTGCCAGGTCGACCAGTCCCGGACAGACAACCCGTCCCGTCGCATCGATGACGCGGTTGGCAGCGAATCCATCCGGGGCGGCACCGACCGCGGCAATCCTGCCGGCGGCAATGAAGAGATCGGCCTGCGCGTCGATGCCGCCGGAAGGGTCGATCAGTCGGCCGTTCTTGATGTGGATCTTCATCCGCTCACCCTCCCGCCAGCATGCTCATCACCGCCATGCGCACGGCAATGCCGAAAGTCACCTGCGGCAGGATCACCGCATGGGGGCCGTCGGCGACGGCGGAATCGATCTCCACGCCGCGATTCATCGGTCCCGGATGCATCACGATGGCGTCGGGCCGGGCGCATTCGAGCTTGTCCGCTGTGAGGCCGTAGTACTTGAAGAATTCCTGCGGACTGGGCAGGAGCGCGCCCTGCATGCGCTCGTTCTGCAGGCGCAGCATCATCACCACGTCGACATCCCTGAGTCCGGCGCGCATGTCGTGAAAAACGCGCACGCCGAGCTTGTCGACATCGGTCGGAATCAGCGTTTTCGGCCCGATCACCCGGACTTCGGGCACGCCCAGCGCGATCAGCGCGTGGATCTGCGAGCGCGCCACGCGCGAATGCAGCACGTCGCCGACAATCGCCACCACCAGATTGGCGAAGCTCTGCTTGTAGTGGCGAATGGTGTACATGTCGAGCAGGCCCTGCGTCGGATGGGCGTGCCGTCCGTCGCCGGCGTTGATGACGTGAATGTGCTCCAGGCCCATCGCCGCCAGGTGCTGGGCGATCAGGAAGGGCGCGCCGCTCGATGCATGCCGCACGACGAACATGTCGGCCTGCATGGCGCTGAGGTTGTCCACCGTGTCGAGCAGCGTCTCGCCCTTCGAGGTGGAGGAGGTGCTGATGTTGAGGTTGATGACGTCGGCCGACAACCTTTTTGCGGCAATCTCGAAGGTGGTGCGGGTGCGCGTCGAACTCTCGAAAAAAAGGTTGAAGACGCTCTTGCCGCGCAGCAGCGGCAGCTTCTTCACTTCGCGCTCGGCCACCTCGGTAAAAGGCGCTGCCGTGTCGAGGATGGCGGTAAGGATCTCCGGCGGCAGGCCGTCGATGGTGAGCAGGTGCTGCAGGCCGCCGTTCCTGTTGAGTTGCGGGTTACGCATCGATCAGCCTCAGGGTCAGGATGCCCGCCTCGCCGCGCTCCAGCTGGAGATTCCTGCCGGGCTCGACCTGCAGCGCCTGTGCCGTCCAGCGCGGGCAGATCGGCAGCTCGCGCCCGCCCCGGTCGATCAGCACGGCGAGGTCGACGCGCGCCGGGCGGCCGTAGTCGAAGATCTCGTTCATCGCCGCCCGTATGGTGCGGCCGGTGTAGAGCACGTCATCGACGATGATGATCGGCCGGTCGTTCACCTCGAAGGGAATGTCCGACGACTTGATCTGGGGATGCAGGCCGCTGCGGCTGAAATCGTCGCGATAGAACGAGACGTCGAGGCGGCCGAGCGGCGTTTTCAGGCCGAGGGCGGCATGCAGGCGTTCGGCCACCCAGACGCCGCCGGTGTGGATGCCGACCAGGGCCGTGTCCGGAGGCAATCCCGGGCGCAGGCTCTCGGCCAGGGCCCCGCAAAGCCGCTCGGCATCAGGCAGCATCGAAATAATCCTGCAGGATGTGCTGGGCGGCCAGGGCGTCGACCCGCTTCTTGCGCGTCTTCCAGTCAAGGCCGGCCTCGCGCAGTTCGGCATCCGCCACGGCCGAGGTCAGCCGCTCGTCGGTCAGCGTCACGGGCAGGCCGAAGCGGCCATGCAACTGGTTGGCGAAGCGGCGGCAGCGCACAGTCATCCCGTGTTCGGCGCCGTCCAGGGAAAGCGGCAGGCCGACCAGCAGCAGGGCCGGCTGCCACTCCTCGATGAGCCGGGCAACCGCCGCGAAGCGCGCCTCGTTGGTTTCGGCCGCAATGGTGGTCAGGGCATTCGCCCGCCCGAGCAGGGTTTCGCCGACGGCAACGCCGATGCGCTTCAGGCCGAAATCGAATGCCAGGACGGTGCCGCTGGCGGCAGGCCGGAGGGGGGGAGAGGGATGAGGTGAAACCATCAAAAACGGCATTCTACTCCTGAATGCCGTCGTGTCAGCCATTTCAGGCATGCCCCGCCACGTCGGACAGGTTGGCCAGGTCGAAGCCGAGCAGCTGCATCGCTGCCGGCAGGCGCTCTTCCGGCGGCAGGCCGAAGATGATCTGGGCATCGGCAGGCACGGTTAGCCAGGCATTTTGCGCCAGCTCGTGTTCGAGCTGGCCGGCGGCCCAGCCGGCATAGCCGAGGGAAACGATGAATTCTTCCGGTTCCCCGAGGCTGCCGACCGACTGCAGAATGTCGCGCGAACTGGTCAGGCCCAGCTCGTCCTGCACCGGCAGCGTGGCCTGCCATTTGCCGACGGGCCGGTGCAGCACGAAGCCGCGGTCGGTCTGGACGGGGCCGCCGAACATCACCGGCAATGCGGCGAAGCGTGCCGCCTCCAGGGGAATGTCGATGCGCTCGAAGAGCGCCTCCAGGGTCATGTCGAGCGGCCGGTTGATGACGATGCCGAGCGCCCCCTGCTCGTTGTGTTCGCAGATGTAGGTCAGGGTACGGGAAAAATTCGGATCGACCATGGCAGGCATGGCGATCAGGAAATGGTGCGTGAGATTGACGTCTTGCTGGACCACGACGGCATTGTAATCCGCGCCGCCGCCGGCGTCCAAGGCCGGCGCGCTTCAGGTTGCGCTGGCCGCCCCCTGGCGGGTATAGCCGGCAACCAGTCCGAGCAGTTCCTCTTCCTGGTAGGGCTTGCCGAGGTAGTGATTGACGCCGATTTCCTTGGCGTAGTTGCGGTGCTTGTCCGCCGTCCTGGAGGTGATCATGATGATCGGCACGTTCTTCAGGCGCGCATCGGCGCGCACGTTGCGCGTCAGGTCGAAACCGTCCATGCGCGGCATTTCGATATCGACCAGCATCACATCCGGCACGACATCCAGCAATTGCTCCAGGGCGTCCACGCCGTCCTTGGCAGTCAGCACATGGTAGCCCTCCCGCGAGAGGAGCCGTCCGGCGATCTTGCGCACCGTCAGGGAATCATCGACCACCATCACCGTCGGCAGGCGCGGCACCGCCGGGGCTTCGACCTGGGGTGCGGCGGGCATGGCCGCCTCGAAGGCAAGCGCCCTGGCATCGCGGCTGGCAAGGGCAATCGGGTTCAGGATCAGCACCACCTCGCCGTCGCCCAGCACGGTGGCGCCGGCGATGCCGACCACCCGGGCCAGCTGCGGCCCGATATTCTTGATGACGACTTCCTGGTTGCCGCGCAGCTGGTCGACCTGCACCGAAACGCGCTGGGTGCCGGCCCGCAGCAGGAGCAGGGAATAGCGGCGCTGCTGTTCCGGCAGCGACTGGGTGTCGCCCAGCAGGCGCGGCAGGAAATGATACGGATAGCGGTTGCCCAGCCACTCCGCCGCGCCGTCGGCACGGACTTTTTCCATCGCCGCTTCCTTGAGCTCCATGACCTGTTCCACCATCACCGAGGGGATGGCATACGTGCGTCCGGCCACCCGCACCAGCAGCGCCTGCGCCACGGCCAGGGTCAGCGGCAGATAGATCCTGAAACGGGCGCCCCTGCCGGGCGTCGAGCTGACCTCGATGCGTCCGCCGAGCTGGGCGGTTTCCGACTTCACCACATCCATGCCGACACCGCGGCCGGCGATTTCCGTCAGCTCTTTGGCGGTGGAAAAGCCGGCGTGGAAAATGTAATCCGTCAGGGCGGCTTCGTCCGGGTATTGATCGGGCGCGAGCAGCCCCTGCTCGATGGCCTTGCTGCGGATGCGCTCGAAGTCCAGGCCGGCGCCATCGTCGACCATGTCGATCACGACCTCGTTGCCTTCCTGGGAAAGCGTCAGGCTGATTTCCCCGATTTCCGCCTTGCCGGCGGCCTGTCGCTGCCCGCCTTCTTCGAGGCCATGGGTAATGGCATTGCGCAGCAGGTGCTCGATCGGGCCGGTCATCTTCTCGAGCACCGAGCGGTCGAGTTCGACCTGGCCGCCGCGGATGTCGAGGTTGGCTTTTTTGCCCAATTCCTTCGCTGTCAGCCGCACGACGCGATACAGGCGATCGGCGACGGCATTGAAGGGCACCATGCGCACTCCCATCAATGCCTGCGACAGCTCGCGATTCTGCCGCGCCTGGCTGACGATGGCGGCATCCGCGTGATCGAGGTTGCGCAGCAAGGCGTGCTGCACGGTCGTCACGTCGTTCACGCTCTCGGCCATCATCCGCGTGATTTCCTGGAAGCGCGTAAAGCGGTCGAACTCCAGGGGATCGAACTCGACATGCACTTCGCTGGTCTGGGCCATGCGCGACTGCATCTGGGATTCGGCCTGGATCTCGAT
This sequence comes from Rhodocyclaceae bacterium, assembly GCA_905339315.1. GTDB lineage: Bacteria > Pseudomonadota > Gammaproteobacteria > Burkholderiales > Rhodocyclaceae > Desulfobacillus. The sequence goes on along the minus strand of CAJPFL010000064.1, from coordinate 327 downwards.
CTCGCGCAACTGGCCGCGCAGGCGGATCACGTTTTCCGTCAGGTCGAGCAGTGAGCCGCGCAAGGTGCGCATCTCGCCCTCGATGCGTGAACGGGCGATGGACATTTCGCCGGCCTCGTTGACCAGGCGGTCGATCAGGTCGGCACGCACGCGCAGCATGGCGCGGGCAGCAGCGGCCTCGGCCTCGATTTCCTCGGCAGCAATGCGTTCCGGGTGCAGGGCTACGCCCTGCGTCGGAAAGGCCTGCTGCGGCTCGGGTTCCTCCTCGAAGACGCCGGCCGCCCGCTTGTGCAGGCCTTCCATGAGGAAGTTGGCCCGGTCGAAGGA
>CAJPFL010000063.1 GCA_905339315.1 Rhodocyclaceae bacterium | reverse complement strand
GTCGGCCGGCAGGCCCACCACGTCCAGGTTCCGCAGCCGCTCCAGCTTGTCGCGGTTCTGCGCCCACCAGAGGTCGGCGCCGCGCCCGCCGTAGCACAGCACCACGACGCGATCCGCCCGGCCGCAGGCCTTGCGGATGTCACGCTCGTCGGGCAGGCCGACCTCGATCCAGAGTTCGACGGCGCCGGTGAGGTCCTTCTGCCAAAGCGCCGGCTCGTCCTCCGCCGACAAGCCGCGGCCGAATGCCAGCCGTTCGCCGGCGAACAGCGCGAAGGCCAGCAGCCGTACCATCATCCGCTCGTCCGTCTCCGACGGATGGCGGGCGAGCGTGAGTGCGTGGCCGCCGTAATAGCCGCGGTCCATGTCCGCGATCTGCAGATCGGCCTTGAAGATGGTTGCCTTGAGTGCCATGGCCTATTGTATCCAGCGCTGCAGCCAGGGCAGAAGCAGCGGCACCAGCAGCGCCGTCACCAGGGCGTTCAAGCCCATCGCCAGGCCGGAGAAGGCGCCGGCCTGCTCGCTCACCTGGAAGGCGCGGGCAGTGCCGATGCCGTGCGAGGCGACGCCGATGGCGAAGCCGCGCACCGCGTGGTCGGCGACGCCGAGCGCCTGGTAGATGAAGCGGGCGCTGACGGCCCCGAGGATGCCGGTGGTGATCACCAGCACCGCCGTCAGCGAGGGCAGGCCGCCGATGCGCTCGGCGATGCCCATGGCGATCGGCGTGGTGACGGACTTCGGCGCCAGCGACAACAGCGAGGCCTCGCTGGCGCCGAACAGCTTGCCGATGGCCACCGCGCTGACGGTGGCGGTGAGCGAGCCGACGACCAGCGCCGCCAGCAGCGGGCCGGCCATCGCGCGCAGCTTCGGCAGCTGGGTGTAGAGCGGAATCGCCAGCGCCACCGTCGCCGGACCGAGCAGGAAATGCACGAACTGGGCGCCGTCGAAATAGGTCGGGTAGGGCGTGCCGGTGAGGGCGAGCAGCAGCACCAGCGCCGCCACCGCGAGCAGCACCGGGTTGGCGAGCGGATGGAAGTTGGCGCGCTTGTAGAGCCAGTAGGCGCCCTGGTAGGCGAGCAGCGTGACCGTCAGCCCCAGCAGCGGCGTGGCCGACAGATAGACCCAGATTTCAGCGAGCTGGACGGGAACAGGAGCGGCCATGGCGCTACTTATCGGCCGTTTCCGCACGCCGCGACAGGGCGCGCAGCACGAGGGCGGTGACGGCGATGGTGAGGACGGTGCTGCCGACGAGCGAGGCCGCCAGCGGCAGCCACTCGTCGCCGATGCGGTGGAAGTGCAGCATGACGCCGACGCCGGCCGGCACGAACAGCAGCGACAGGTGCTGCAGCAGGTTCTGCGCCGTGTCGCGCAGTTCCGGCGACGGCCCGCCGCGCAGCGCCAGCGCCGCGAACAGCAGCGCCATGCCGATCACCGGTCCCGGGATCGGCAGCGCGAACAGCTGCGCGAGGACTTCGCCGGTCAGCTGGAAGACGAGCAACAGGGTGAGGGCGCCGAGCAAGATCGCGTCTCCAAGAAAAAACGGCGCCCCGCGGGGCGCCGTGTCAGGGTGACTGACTTTACTCCATCGCCTCGTACAGCGGCAGGGTAAGGAACTCCGGATAGTCGGGCGACAGGCTCATCTTCTCGAAGATGACCGCGGCCTGGTCGTAGGTGGCAGTCTGTTCGCCGGCGGCGGAGACGGTGGCCTTGACCTTGGCGAGTTCCTCGACGATGAAGCCCTTGACCATTTCGGCGGTGACCTTGCGGCCATCGTCCAGTTTGCCCTTCGGGCTGACCACCCACTGCCAGATCTGCGAGCGCGAGATCTCGGCGGTGGCGGCGTCTTCCATCAGGTTGTGGATCGGCACGCAGCCGTTGCCGGCGAGCCAGGAGCCGAGATAGTGGATGCCGACGTTGATGTTGTTGCGCACGCCGACCTCGGTGATCGGTTGCTCGGGCTGGAAGTTGAGCCAGTCCTTCGGGCCGTAGGTGTCGGTGCGCTGCTTGTCCCACTGGTTCGGGCGGTCGCCGAGCACCTTGACGAACTCTTCCATGGCGATGGAGACGAGGCCCGGGTGGGCCACCCAGCCGCCGTCGTAGCCGTCGTTGGCGTCGCGCGTCTTGTCGTGGCGGATGCCGGCGAGCGCCTTCTCGTTGGCGACCGGATCGCCCTTGATCGGGATCAGCGCACTCATGCCGCCGATGGCCGGCGCGCCGCGCTTGTGGCAGGCCTTCACCAGCGCCAGCGCGTAGCTGCGCATGAAGGGCACTTCCATGGTGATGGCGCCGCGGTTGGCCAGGCAGAAATCCTTGTTCTTCTTGAACTTCTTGATGCAGGAGAAGATGTAGTCCCAGCGCCCGGCGTTGAGGCCGGCGGAATGCTCGCGCAGTTCGTAGAGGATCTCCTCCAGTTCAAAGGTGGCGAGGATGGTCTCGACCAGCACGGTGGCCTTGATGCTGCCGCGCGGCAGGCCGATCTCGTCCTGCGCCAGGCAGAAGATATCGTTCCACAGGCGCGCTTCGAGGTGCGATTCCATCTTCGGCAGGTAGTAGAAGGGGCCGGCGCCGCGGGCGATCTGCTCCTTCGCGTTGTGGAAGAACACCAGGCCGAAGTCGAAGATGCCGCCGGAGACGCGCTGGCCGTCGACCAGCATGTGCTTCTCGTCGAGGTGCCAGCCGCGCGGGCGGATCTGCATCACGGCGATCTTGTCGTTGAGCTTGTAGACCTTGCCGGCCTCGTTGGTGAAAGTCAG
>CAJPFL010000062.1 GCA_905339315.1 Rhodocyclaceae bacterium | reverse complement strand
TGGCGGCCGAGCATGGGATGCGCGTCCGCCTGTGGGTGGATGACCTCGCGGCCTTCCGGCGCATCTGCCCCGATATCGACGCCGGCCAGCGGATCCAGAACTGCCGGGGGGTGGAGGTACGGCATTGGCTGGAGCCATTTCCTGCCGTCGAGCCGGCGGAAGTAGTGGTGGAGGCCTTCGCCTGTGAATTGCCTGAGTGTTTTGTGCAGTCGATGGCGGCATGCAAGGTGAAGCCACGCTGGATCAATCTTGAATACCTGAGTGCCGAGGATTGGGTAGGCGAGTGCCACGGCCTGGCTTCGCCCAGTCCGCGCCTGCCGCTGACCAAGCATTTCTTCTTACCCGGATTCGCGGCCGACACCGGTGGCGTGCTGCTGGAGCGGGACCTGGACAAGCAACGCCGGGCCTTCCAGCAGCATGCCGGCGCGCAGGAGGCTTTCTGGCGGGAGCTCGGTCTGCCGGTGCCGCACGGAGAGGAAAGCCGTGTTTCACTGTTCTGCTATCCGGGCAGCCGCGCGGAAGAACTGTTCGCCTGCTGGCGCGAACAGGCGCCCGTGACCTGCCTGGTGCCGGAAGGGATCGCCGGAGAGGCGATCGCCAGATTCTTCGGGCAGGAGGCGCCGTTGGCCGGCGGCGCCCTGCACCGGGGCAGCCTGGAACTGCGCATCCTGCCCTTTCTGGATCTGGATCGTTACGATCGGCTGTTATGGGCCTGCGACTGCAATTTCGTGCGCGGCGAGGATTCCTTCGTGCGGGCGCAGTGGGCCTTGCGGCCGATGGTCTGGCAACCTTATCCGCAGGCCGAAGGCACGCACAGGCGCAAGCTGGAGGCCTTTCTGGGGCGCTATTGCCAGGGATTGCCCGGGGAGGCGGCTGATGCCGTGGGCAGCTTCTGGACGGCGTGGTGTCGCGGCGAGGGCATGGCTGAGGCCTGGCCAGCCTTTTGGGCGCAATGGGTGGTGTTGGCCCGGCATGCCGAAGCGTGGGCGGCGACGCTTCGCGGCAACGGCGATCTTGCAGCAAAGCTGGTGCAATTCTGCTCGAATAAGCTATAATTTCCCGTTTATTTCTAGCCGCTTAACCCATTTTTTAGCAGGATCAAGCATGAAACTGGCACAGGAACTCCGCGTAGGCAACGTCATCATGATCGGCAAGGACCCGATGGTCGTGTTAAGGGCCGAGTACAACAAGTCCGGCCGCAACGCCGCCGTGGTCAAGATGAAGTTCAAGAATCTGCTTACCGACTCGCCGAGCGAAAACATCTTCAAGGCCGATGACAAGTTCGAGATCGTCCTGCTCGAGCGCAAGGAGGTCGCCTACTCCTACTTCGCCGACCCCATGTACGTCTTCATGGATGCCGACTACAACCAGTACGAGGTGGAAAAGGAGAGCATGGGCGACGCCGTGAATTATCTCGAGGACGGCATGCCCTGCGAGGTGGTGTTCTACAACGGCAAGGCGATTTCCGTCGAGATGCCCAACAGCGTCGTGCGCGAGGTCATTTACACCGAGCCGGCGGTTCGCGGCGATACCTCGGGCAAGGTGCTGAAGCCGGCGAAAATCTCTACCGGCTTCGAACTGCCCGTGCCGCTCTTCTGCGAGATCGGCGACAAGATCGAGATTGACACCCGCACCGGCGAATACCGCGCCCGCGTCAAGGGCTGATCCCCTGGTGTAGCGAACAAAAATGAAGCCACCCGCGGGTGGCTTTTTCCGTGGTGGCCCCGCTCAGTCAGCGCCAGACTTCCTTGCACTTGGCGATCTCGGCGTCCGTCATCACCGGTTTGATGACGCACTCGCGCTCGCGTTCGAGGCGCTGCCGATCTGCCTCCTTTTGCCGCTCAAGCCGGGCGATGCGCCGGGCCTCAGCTTTTTCCTGCTCGGAGAGGACGGGCTCCTCAGGCGCCTTGCCTGCCGGTTCCGCTGTTGTGGCCGCACCGGCTGACGGGGGCTTGCCGTCACTGCCCTGTGCGCTGCTGATAGCCGGCAGGAATGCCAGACAGGTTGCCGCGAGAAGGGTCAGGGTGGGAGTGAGAATTGGGCGCATCGCTGCCTCCGGGACGGAATCTGAAGGCCCAAGATTACCGCGACGAGGCGTAAAACGCCACCCGCATCGGGGCGGCTGTTTGTTTGGTGGAGGCGGCGGGAATCGAACCCGCGTCCGCAAGCCCTCTACAGGCAGTACTACATGCTTAGCCTGGTTGTTTGATTTAACCCGACATCCGCCAACCGGCAGGCTGATGCAAGGCGATCCGCTGGATTTTCGTGATCGGCCACGCGGCGAGGACGATCCTTAGCTGGTGTGAATGACTCTGCCGCCGCTTGCGCGACCCGGCCCGTCAGCAAACCGGTGCAGAGCTAGCCGGTATTAAGCGGCTAGAGCGAAACGCTCGTCGTTGGCGTTTGTAGATTTCCAGATGGATTTGCGAGGTCACTGGTCCTCGGCATGCACTACACTGCTTCGCAACCCACGTCGAAGCCAGGTCGCCCCCGGATTCGGTTGTGATGCGCTATTACAAGCTTTAAAGACCTCTGCATCGCTCCAGAGTTCCCGCAAGCCCGGCCATTCTAGCACGCGCTATCGGAGCAGCCCGGTCAGTTCACCCGGTGATTGGATGATGGCGTCGGCGCCCCATGCTTCAAGCGGCAGGCCGTCGCCGAGGTAGCCCCAGGCGGCGGCAATCGCGCCCATGCCGGCGGCACGGGCGGCCTGCATGTCGCGCAGGTCGTCGCCGACATAAAGGCAGCGTGCGGGGAGGGCGCCTGCGAGGGTGCTGGCGAGCAGCAGCGGATCGGCCGCCGGCTTCGGCCTTGGCGAGGAATCGCCACTGACGATGCAGGCAGCGCGCCGCCCCAGGCCCAATGCCTCCATTACCGGCAGGGTGTAGCGGCTGGTCTTGTTGGTGACGACGCCCCATTTGATGCCTTCCGCCTCCAGGCTTGCCAGCAATCCGGGAACGCCTGCGAACAGGGTGGTGGCAACGCAAAGGGAATCGCCGTAATAGGCCAGGAAGCGCTGGTGGAGTTCGACGTAGCCGTCGTCTCCCGGCACGAGCGCGAAACCGATGCCGAGCAGGCCGCGCACCCCTTTCGAGACATGCGGGCGGATGGTCGCCGCCGGCAGCGGCGCCTGCCCGGCCTCGGCGCGCAGGCGGTTGAGCACTGCGCCGAGGTCCGCGGAGGTGTCGGCCAGCGTGCCGTCGAGGTCGAACAGGACGGCGTCAATCATCGCGCCGGGTGCGCATCAGGTAATTGACGTCGGTGTCGGCGCCGAGCGCGTAGGTCTTGCTGAAGGGGTTGTAGGTCATGCCGATGACCTCTTCGCCCGCGAGGCCGGCATCGCGGCAGTAGCGGGCAAGTTCGGCCGGCCGGATGAACCGGGTGTAATCATGCGTGCCGCGCGGCAGCAGGTTGAGCACGTATTCGGCACCGACGACGGCGAAGAGATAGGCCTTGGGATTGCGGTTGATGGTGGAAAAGAAAACCCTTCCGCCCGGGCGCACGAGCCGGGCGCAGGCGCGTACCGTGCTGGCCGGGTCGGGCACGTGCTCGAGCATTTCCAGGCAGGTGACGATGTCGAATGCGTCCGGCATCCCGGCGGCCAGTTCCTCGGCCGAAATCTTGCGATAGTCGACCTTCTGCCCGGATTCCAGCAGATGCAGCCTGGCGACGGACAGGGCCTTGTCGGAGAGGTCGATGCCGGTCACCAGGGCGCCGCGAGTCGCCATGGATTCGGCGAGAATGCCGCCGCCGCAGCCGACGTCCAGCACCTTTTTCCCGACGAGGCCTACTTCCCGGTCGATCCAGTCCAGACGCAGGGGGTTGATGTCGTGCAGCGGCTTGAACTCCGATTCGGGATCCCACCAGCGGTGGGCGAGTTCGCTGAACTTGTCGACTTCGGCCTGGTCGGCGTTGCGGCTTGCGGGTTCGCTCATGGAATGATTTGCCTGCCCGAATAAAAAAAGCCCTGCTTGCGCAGGGCTTTTGACGACGTATTGCCGGATTACTTGGTGCCGATGACCTCGATCTCCACGCGGCGATCGGGCTGCAGGCACTCGACGAGTTGCTTGGTTTTCTTGTCGCTCTTGCCGCACTTGTCGCCGGTGACGGGCTGCTTCTCGCCCTTGCCCTCGGTATAGACACGGTTCGGCTCGACGCCCTTGCCAACCAGATAAGCCTTGACTGCCTCGGCGCGCTTCTCCGACAGTTTCTGGTTGTACTGGTCAGAACCGAGACGGTCGGCATGGCCGACGGCGATGATGACTTCCAGCTTGATGTCTTTCAGCTTGCCGGAAACGTCGTCCAGCTTGGACTTGCCTTCCGGACGCAGCACAGCCTTGTCATAGTCGAACAGGGCGTCTGCAGCCAGGGTGACCTTCTGTGCGGCGGGCTTCGGCGTTGCGGCCGGGGCCGGGGCCGGGGGGGCGGGTTTCTTCGCCAGGTCCGGATCGCACTCGGGGATGGCCATGGCCGGCGTCCAGCGGGTGGTCTTCCAGCACAGACCGAAGCCGCTTCTCGCGACGACGCCACGGGTGTCGAACAGGTAACCGTCGTTATTCGGCACTTGAGCAAGCGAGACGGAAGCGCTCAGACCAAGCGTTGCCAACAGCGTGATTTTCGAAATTTGTTTGTTCATAATCTCCCTCGTTGCAGTGCGAAATGGAGTGGTTCGATTCGGCCCAAAAGCGGCGAAATTTTACAACACGTTTGTTCCAGAAAAAATCGAGGGCATAATTTCGACCATTCAGGTTCAAGCGATTAGTTTATTTTGCCATAAATTGACGGTGTCAAGCAATTGGCTAGTGTCGCATCCCTGCAACAGCCCATTTTCGACCCGAAGCACGCCATTCACCCAGACATGGCTGACATGCTCCCTGCCGGCGACATATACCAGATGGGAGGCAGGATCGTAGCACGGGCGGGTTTCGAGGGTGTCCAGGCAGACGGCGCACAAGTCCGCAGCCTTGCCGGTCCGGATTGAACCGATCTTGTCGGCCAGGCCAAGCGCGGCGGCGCCGTTCAGGGTGGCCATGCGCAGGACGTCATGGGCACCGACGGCGGCGGCATTTCCGCTCACTGCCTTTGCCAGCAGGGCACTTTGGCGCATTTCCTGAAATATGTCGAGGCGGTTGTTGCTGGCGGCGCCATCGGTGCCGAGGCCGATCCTCAGACCCTGTTCCAGCATGGCCACGATCGGGGCGATGCCGCTGCCCAGTTTCATGTTTGAGCTCGGGCAGTGGGCGATGCTGCAGTCGAATTTCGCCAGCAGGCGGATTTCCTCCGCTTCGAGATGGGCGGCATGCACGCCGATCAGTCCGGGACCGAGGACGCCGAGCCGATGCAGCCGTTGCAGCGGCCGCAGACCGTGCAGCCGGAGACTTTCCTCGATTTCCGCCCTTGTCTCATGAATGTGAATGTGGATCGGCAGGTCCAGCTGGGCAGCGAGCGTGACGACGCGCTCCAGGGTGGCATCGCTGACGGTATAGGGCGCATGCGGCGCCATGCAGAAGGACAGGAGCGGATCGCCGCGCAGGCGGTCGCGCATGGCCAGCCCCTTGCTGATGTAATCGTCGGCGTCGGAGGCGTAGGCCGTCGGAAATTCGATGACGACGATGCCGAGTGCCGCGCGCATGCCCAGGTTTCGCGCCGCTTCCGCCGCCGCTGCCGGGAAGAAGTACATGTCGTTGAAACAAGTGATGCCGCCGCGCAGCATCTCGGCACAGGCAAGCAGCGTGCCGTCGCGCACGAAGGCGGCGGAGACATGCCTGGTCTCGGCCGGCCAGATGCGCGTCTTCAGCCAGTCCATGAGCGCCAGGTCGTCGGCGATGCCGCGCAGCAACGTCATGGCGGCGTGCGTGTGCAAATTGACCAGGCCCGGGATCAGCACATGTCCGGGCAGGACAACGCGCCTTGCGGGACGAAAGCGCAGTTGCGCCTCCTGTGCCGGCAGGACAGCGGCGATTTCCCCGCCCGAAACGGCGACGGCCTGGCCTTCCAGCACCACGCCGTGCGGCTCGATCGGGATGAGCCAGCGTGGCTCGATCAGCAGGTCTATCGGCTGGGACATGCGTAAAAAAACCCCGCCGGTGACGGGCGGGGTTTTTGTCTGCGGGGCAGGCTTATTTGCCCGGTCCCTGCACTTCGACGACGACGCGGCGGTTCGGCGCCAGGCACTCGATCAGCTGCTTGCGCGGCTGCTTGTCGTCGCACTTGACGCCGGGCACGGCCTGCGTCTTGCCGGCGCCCATGGTTTCCATCGAATCGGCCTTGACGCCCTTGCCGACGAGGTAGGCCTTGACGGCTTCGGCGCGTTTCTCGGACAGCTTCTGGTTGTACTCGTGGCTGCCGATGCGGTCGGTGTGGCCGGTGATCAGCATCAGCTTGACGCTGGCGCAATTGTCCAGCTTGGCGATGACGTTCTTGTCGATCTGATCCTTGCCGGCGGCGTTCAGGTCGGCCTTGTTGAATGCGAACGTGGCGTCCGTCTGGAGCGCATGGGAGAAATTGCAGGCCTTCGGAGCAGCCGGCTTGGCAGCAGGAGCAGGGGGAGCGGGTTTCTTCGTCAGGTCCGGATCACACTCGGGGATGGCCATGGCCGGCGTCCAGCGGGTGGTCTTCCAGCACAGGCCGAAGCCGCTTCTCGCGACGACGCCGCGCGTGTCGAACAGGTAACCGTCGTTGTTCGGCACCTGTGCGACAGCGGCAGTGACGGACAGGCCGAGGGCGGCGGCAACAAGAGCATGGGACAGGTGAGCGGTTTTCAAGGTTTCATCCTCCACTGGCTTGAGAGATTATTGTGGTTCTCCGGCAGAGCGGCGTGCCGGCAATTGTCTTTGGCGTTCGAATTTAAGCACAAAAACCAAAGGCCTACAACTTGTAGTCGGGGCGACAATCGGCTGGCCGAGGTTCCCCATGGCGGCCGCGTCCGGCCCGGGCTGCATGCTAGAATTACACCTTTTTGGCGGGGCTCCTAACCCCGCCTCCGGTTCCCTGTTCGATGACCACTCAATTCGCCAAAGAAACCCTTCCGGTCAGCCTCGAAGAGGAGATGCGGCATTCCTACCTCGATTACGCCATGAGCGTGATCAAGGGGCGGGCGCTGCCGGACGTGCGCGACGGCCTGAAGCCGGTGCATCGGCGCGTGCTGTTCGCCATGCATGAACTGTCCAATGACTGGAACAAGGCCTACAAGAAGTCCGCCCGCATCGTCGGCGATGTCATCGGCAAATACCATCCTCACGGCGATACGGCGGTCTACGACACCATCGTGCGCATGGCGCAGGACTTCAGCCTGCGCTACATGCTGGTTGACGGCCAGGGCAACTTCGGCTCGGTCGACGGCGACAACGCCGCCGCCATGCGCTACACGGAAATCCGCATGGCGCGGATTGGCCACGAACTGCTGGCCGATATCGACAAGGAGACGGTCGACTTCGGGCCGAACTACGACGGCTCGGAGCGCGAGCCGCTGATCCTGCCGGCGAAGATCCCCAATCTGCTCATCAACGGCAGTTCGGGCATTGCCGTCGGCATGGCGACCAATATCCCGCCGCACAACCTGAACGAGGTGGTCGACGGCTGTCTGGCGCTGCTGGACAACCCCGGGCTGGGCATCGAGGATCTGATCGGGATCATTCCCGCCCCCGACTTTCCCACCGCCGGCATCATCTACGGCACGGCCGGCGTTCGCGAAGGCTACCTGACCGGCCGCGGTCGCATCGTCATGCGCGGCCGCACTCACTTCGAGGATATGGAGAAGGGCAACCGTCAGGCCATCATCGTCGACGAGCTGCCCTACCAGGTGAACAAGAAGACGCTGCTGGAGCGCATCGCCGAACTGGTCAACGAGAAGAAGATCGAGGGCATCTCGCACATCCAGGACGAGTCGGACAAGTCCGGCATGCGCGTGGTGATCGAGCTGAAGCGCGGTGAAGTGCCCGAGGTTGTCCTCAACAACCTCTACAAGATGACGCAGCTTCAGGACACCTTCGGGGTGAACATGGTGGCCCTGGTCGACGGCCGGCCGCGTCTGCTCAACCTGAAGGAGATGCTCGACGCTTTCCTTGCCCACCGTCGCGAGGTGGTGACGCGGCGCAATGTCTTCGAGTTGCGCAAGGCGCGCGAGCGGGGCCACATCCTCGAAGGCCTGGCGGTGGCGCTGTCCAATGTCGACGAGATCATCGCCCTCATCAAGGCGGCGCCGACGCCGCCGGAGGCCAAGCGGGGCTTGATGGGGCGCGCCTGGCGCTCGACTCTGGTCGAGCAGATGCTGGCGCGTGCCAATGCGCAGGCCTCCCGTCCTGACGGTCTGGCACCGGAGTTCGGGCTTTTCGAACAGGGCTACCGGCTGTCGGATGCCCAGGCCCAGGCCATCCTGGAGTTGCGCCTGCAGCGCCTGACCGGCCTGGAGCAGGACAAGATCCTGGCCGAATATCGCGAGGTGATGGAACAGATCGCCGACCTGCTCGACATCCTCTCCCGCCCCGAGCGGGTCACCCAGATCATCAGCGACGAACTGCGGGCCATCCGGGAACAGTTCGGCGACGCGCGGCGCTCGGAGATCGTGCAGCATGCCGAGGACCTTTGCCTGGAGGATCTGATCACGCCGGCCGACGTCGTCGTCACCCTCTCTCATGGCGGCTATTTCAAGCGGCAGCTGCTGGCCGATTACCGTGCCCAGCGCCGCGGTGGCCGCGGCCGCCAGGCCGCGGCCATGAAGGAGGATGATTTCGTCGACCGCCTGTTCGTCGCCAATACGCACGACTACATCCTGTGCTTCTCCAACCGCGGCCGGGTTTACTGGCTGAAGGCGTATGAGGTACCTGAGGGTTCCTCGACGAGCCGCGGCAAGCCGATTGTCAACCTTTTCCCGCTCGCCGAGGAGGAGAAGATCACGGCGGTGCTGCCGGTGAAGGAGTTCGACGAGGGGCATTTCGTCTTCATGGCGACGATGGGCGGTACGGTCAAGAAGACGCCGCTGTCGGCCTTCGCCAACCCGCGCAAGGCCGGCATCATCGCCGTCGATCTCGACGAAGGCGACTACCTGATCGGCGTCGCCATCACCGACGGCGAGTACGACGTGATGCTGTTCTCTGACGCAGGCAAGGCGGTGCGTTTTGCCGAGGAGGACGTGCGTCCGATGGGACGTGAGGCGCGGGGCGTGCGCGGCATGATGCTCGACCCTGCCCAGTCCGTTATTTCGATGCTGGTCGCCAAGGGCGAGGAACAGAGCGTGCTGACGGCGACCGAGAACGGCTTCGGCAAACGTACGGCAATCGCCGAATACACCCGCCACGGCCGCGGCACCAAGGGCATGATTGCGATCCAGGCTTCCGATCGAAATGGCAAACTCATCGGCGCGGTGCTGGTCAGCGATAGCGACGAACTGATGCTGATTTCGACCGGCGGCGTGCTGATCCGCACGTTGGTGCAGGACATTCGCGAAATGGGACGCTCTACGCAGGGCGTGACCCTGATCAACCTGGATGACGGCACCAAGCTGGCCGGCATGGAAAAGATTATTGAGACAGACGAGGAGCAAGAATAAATGGCACGTGTAATCAATTTCAGCGCCGGACCGGCGACCCTGCCGGAGTCCGTGCTCAGGCAGGCGGCAGAAGAGATGCTCGACTGGCACGGCAGCGGCCAGTCCGTCATGGAGATGAGCCACCGCGGCAAGGAGTTCATGAGCATCGCCGCCCAGGCCGAGGCCGACCTGCGGGAATTGATGGCGATTCCCGCCAACTACAAGGTGCTGTTCCTGCAGGGCGGTGCCAGCCTGCAGTTCGCCATGATCCCGCTCAATCTGCTGCGCGGCAAGGCCAGCGCCGACTATGTCAACACCGGTGAGTGGGCCAAGAAGGCGATCAAGGAAGCCAAGCAGTACTGCCAGGTCAACGTCGTCGCCTCCAGCGAGGACAAGAACTTCACCTACGCCCCGGCCCAGACCGGCTGGAAGCTCTCCCGGGACGCCGCCTATGTGCACTACACCGCCAACGAGACCATCGGCGGCGTGGAATTCCACTGGGTGCCGCAGAGCGGCGAGGTGCCGCTGGTGTGCGACATGTCCTCGAACATTCTTTCCAAGCCGGTGGATGTTTCCAAATACGGGCTCATCTACGCCGGCGCGCAAAAGAACATCGGCCCGGCCGGCCTGACCATCGCCATCCTGCGCGACGACCTGATCGGCCAGGTGCTGCCGAAGACCCCGGTCATGCTCGACTACAAGACGCATGCCGAAAACGAGTCGATGTACAACACCCCGCCCACTTATGGCATTTACATCGCCGGCCTGGTGTTCCAGTGGATCAAGCAGAACGGCGGCCTGGCGGCCATGGAGAAGCGCAATCGCGAGAAGGCGGCGCTGCTCTACGCCTTCCTCGACCAGAGCAATTTCTTCGTCAGCCCGGTCGCCCAGGCCGACCGCTCGCTGATGAACGTGCCGTTTACGCTGAAGAAGGCGGAACTCGACGAGGAGTTCCTCAAGGGCGCCAAATCGCGCGGCATGATCCAGCTCAAGGGTCATCGTTCCGTCGGCGGCATGCGTGCCTCGATCTACAACGCAATGCCGGTCGAGGGCGTCAAGGCGCTGGTCGGCTACATGAAGGAATTCGAGGCGAAGCATGGCTAGGAACTTCCAGATCCTGGTGCTCAACCAGATTTCACAGGCCGGCCTGAAGCGTCTGCCGGCAGAGCAGTACACTGTCGGCAAGGACATTGCCGCGCCGGATGCCATCCTGGTGCGCTCGGCGGACATGCACAAGCTCGACATCCCGGCCTCGGTGCGCGCCATCGGCCGCGCCGGCGCCGGCACCAACAACATTCCGGTCAAGGCCATGAGCGCCCGTGGCGTGCCCGTGTTCAACGCGCCCGGCGCCAACGCCAACGCAGTCAAGGAACTGGTGATTGCCGGCATGCTGCTGTCGGCGCGCAACCTGACCGGCGCCATGCGCTTCGTCACCGCTCTCGATCCCAAGGATCCGGAGATGGAGAAAAAGGTCGAGGACGGCAAGAAGAATTTCGCCGGCTATGAACTGGCTGGCCATACCCTCGGTGTCATCGGCCTCGGCAAGATCGGTTGCCTGGTGGCGGATGCCGCCATCAAGCTCGGCATGCACGTCATGGGCTACGATCCGGAAATCACGGTGGATGCCGCCTGGAGCCTGCCCTCGCAGGTGAAGAAGGCGAACAGCGTGGCCGAGGTGCTGAAGAACGCGAATTTTGTCAGCCTGCACGTGCCCCTGGCGGATGCCACGCGCAAGATGGTCAACGAACAGTCGCTGGAACATGTGCGCCATGGTGCCGTGCTGCTGAATTTCTCGCGTGAGGGTGTGGTCGACGAGGCTGCCGTGCTGGCCGCGCTGGACGCGAAGAAGCTGGCCTGCTACGTGTGCGACTTTCCCAGCCCGCATGTGAACGGGCATCCCCAAGTCATCGCCCTGCCGCACCTGGGGGCTTCCACGCGCGAGGCAGAGGACAACTGCGCGGCGATGGTCGCCGACCAGGTGCGCGACTATCTCGAAGACGGAAACGTGCAGAATGCGGTGAACTTCCCCAACATCACCATGCCGCGCGAGTCGAGCTTCCGCATCGCCATCGCCAATGCCAACGTGCCGAACATGGTCGGGCAGATTTCCACGGCAATGGCCAATGCCAACCTCAACATCCACAACATGATGAACAAGTCGCGCGGCGACATGGCCTACACGCTGGTGGACGTGGATAGCGCCGTGCCGCAGGCGGCGGTCGAATCGATTGCCGGCATCGAGGGCGTACTGGCGGTGCGCTACTTGCCGGCATAAACGATGAGCGACGATCTGCAGCGCCTGCGTGCCGAGATAGATCGCCTCGACGAGGAGGTGCTGGCGCGCCTGTCGCGCCGCGCCGAGATAGCCCACGAGATCGGTCGCGTCAAGGGCGGAGCGGTGATCTACCGGCCGGAGCGCGAGGCACAGGTGCTGCGTCGCATCACCAGCCTGAATCCCGGCCCGCTGGCCGACGCCACCATCGGGCGGATCTTTCGTGAAATCATGTCCGCCTGCCTGGCGCTGGAGCAGCCGCTGCGCATCGCTTATTTCGGCCCGGAAGGCACGTTTACCGAGAGCGCGGCAAAGAAGCACTTCGGCTCGGCACCGCTCTTCTCGGCGACAGCCACCATCGACGAGGTGTTCCGCGCCGTTGAGGCAGGACATGCCGATTATGGCGTGGTGCCGGTGGAGAACTCTACCGAGGGCGCCGTCGGCCGCACGCTCGACCTCCTGCTGCAGATGCCCATCAAGATCTGCGGCGAGGTCATGCTGCGCATCCACCAGCAGCTGCTCTCCAGGACGGAGCGGCTGGAAGACGTCAAGCGCCTCTATTCGCACAGCCAATCGCTGGCGCAATGCCACGAATGGCTCAACCGCAACCTGCCCAGCCTGCCGCGCGTGCCGGTAGCGAGCAATGCCGAAGCGGCGCGCATGGCCGCCGAGGATGCCGAGTCCTGCGCTATTGCCGGCGAGGCGGCTGCCGGGCGCTACGGCCTGATCCAACTGGCGCGCGACATCGAAGACGACCCGAACAACACGACGCGCTTCCTCGTCATCGGCAAGCACGATGCCGGGCCCTCCGGACGCGACAAGACCTCCTTCGTCTGCGCCTCGCAGAACAAGGCGGGGGCGATGTATGCGCTGCTCGAACCCCTGGCACGGCACGGCGTATCGATGACCAAGTTCGAATCGCGCCCCTCGCGTGCCGGCCTGTGGGAATATGTTTTCTACGTAGACGTCGAGGGCCACCAGAGCGAGGAGCGGGTGAGCAAGGCCTTCGCCGAATTGCGCGACCGCGCTGCTTTCGTCAAGGTGCTGGGCTCCTACCCAAGTGCCGCCGCCTGAGGAGGATCAAATGAGCATCGCCGAGTTGGCCCCGGCCTACATCCGCGCCATTTCGCCCTATCAACCTGGCAAGCCGATTACCCAGTTGGCGCGCGAGATGGGCATTCCCGTCGACAAGATCGTCAAGCTGGCTTCCAATGAGAACCCGCTCGGCATGAGCCCGCGCGCCCGCGCCGCGACGCAGGCGGCCATGGAAGGCATCGAGCGCTACCCGGACCAGTTCGACCTGACCGCGGCGCTGTCCGAGCGGTTCGGCGTCGGCATGGAGCAGATCGTCCTCGGCAACGGCTCCAACGATGTACTCGATCTGGTTGCGCGCGTCTTCCTTGCGCCGGGCCGCTCCTCGGTGTTCTCCCGCCACGCCTTCGCCGTCTATCCGCTGGCGACCATGTCGGCCGGCGGCGAGTGCATCGTCGTGCCGGCGAAGCACTACGGCCACGACCTCGACGCCATGCGCTTGGCCATCCGCCCGGACACGCGCATCGTCTGGATCGCCAACCCGAACAACCCGACCGGCAACTACCTTCCCGGCGCCCAGGTGAAGGCTTTCCTGCAGGCGGTGCCGAAGGACGTCATCGTGGTGCTCGACGAGGCCTACAACGAGTATCTGCCGCCGGCAGACCGCGTGGACACCCTGGCCTGGGTGAAGGAATTTCCCAACCTGGTCGTCACGCGCACCTTCTCGAAGATCCACGGCCTTGCCGGCCTGCGCGTCGGCTATGGCGTCACGACGGCCGAGATCGCCGACCTGATGCACCGCGTGCGCCAGCCCTTCAACGTGAACAACCTGGCCCTGGCCGGCGCCATTGCCGCCCTCGACGACCACGCCTTCATCGCCGCGAGCTTCGACAACAACCGCCGCGGCATGGAGCAGATCGTCGCCGGCCTGAAGCGCCTCGGCCTGGAGCACATTCCCTCCCATGGCAACTTCGTTACCTTCAAGGCAGGCGAGGCAGCGAAGGTCAACCAGGCACTGCTCAAGCAGGGCGTCATCGTGCGGCCGATCGCCGGCTATGCCCTGCCCGAGCACCTGCGCGTCACCATCGGCCTGGAGAGCGAGAATGCGCGTTTCCTCGAGGCCCTGGAAAAGGCGCTAGCCGGGTAATTTTGTGGGTTTCCGCCTCGACAAGATCGTCGTCTTTGGCGTCGGCCTGATCGGCGGCTC
>CAJPFL010000061.1 GCA_905339315.1 Rhodocyclaceae bacterium | reverse complement strand
GCGCGCCTCGAACAGGGCGTTGCCCTCGTCGAGCCCGCCCAGCACCTCCTCGAAGGTGCCCTGGCGGCGGATGATGTCGAGCACCGGCTGCACCGTCTTCGGCGCGTCGAGGTAGTACCAGGTGTTGAGCTTGTCGAAGGTCGCGAGTTCGTGCTTCGGCGGCGGCGCACAGGCTTCGCCGCGCAGCCAGGCGTCGATGTGGCGCGCCGCCTTCTTGCCGTGCCCTATTGCGACCGTGACGGTGCGTTCGCCCGCCACCATGTCGCCGCCGGCGAAGATGCCTGCGTGGCCGGTCATCATGCCGGCATCGACCTGCACCGAGCCCTGGTCCAAAGTCAGTCCCGGCACGGCGGCGAGCAGCCCGAGGTCGACGTCCTGGCCGAGCGCCAGCACCAGCGAGTCGGCCTCGATGGTCTCGAATTCGCCGGTCGGCTGCGGAAAGCCGTTGTCGTCGAGCGCCATCTTCTCCACCGTAAAGCTGGCTTCGCCGGCTTCCTTGATTGTGGACAACCATTTCATCATGACGCCTTCGTCGAGCGCTTCCTGCACCTCGAAATCATGCGCCGGCATTTTCTCGCGTGTGCGGCGGTAGACGATGATGGCTTCCTCGGCGCCCATGCGCTTTGCCGTGCGCGCCACGTCGATGGCGGTGTTGCCGCCGCCATAGACCACCACGCGGCGGCCGAGCAGCGGCTTCTCTTCGCCTTCCATGCCGCGCAGCACCGAGACCGCATCGAGGATCTTGTCGGCATCGCCGGCCGGAATGTAGGCGCGCTTGGCGAGGTGGGCGCCGACGGCGAGGAAGCAGGCATCGAAGTCCCCCGACTTCATCGTCGCCAGCAGGTCGTCGACCTTGCTGTCCAGCTTCAGCTCGACGCCCATGCCGACGATGCGCCGCACCTCGGCGTCGAGCACTTCGCGCGGCAATCGGTATTTCGGGATGCCGAAGCGCATCATGCCGCCGCTCTGCGCGCCGGCTTCGTGGATCGTCACCGCGTGGCCGGCGAGGCGCAGCTGCCAGGCGGCGGAGAGCCCGGCCGGGCCGGAACCGACCACCAGCACGCGCTTGCCGGTCTCCTTGCCGGGGGCGACGATCCAGCCGCGCTTGACGGCCTCGTCGCCGAGGAAGCGCTCGACGGCGTGGATGCTCACCGACTCGTCAAGGCTGCCGCGGTTGCAGGCGGTTTCGCAGGGGTGGTAACAGACGCGGCCCATGGTGGCCGGCATCGGGTTGTTTCTCACCAGCTCGCGCCAGGCGGCCTCGTAGTCGCCGGACTCGGCATGGAACAGCCAGCCCTGGATGTTCTCGCCGGCCGGGCAGGCATGGTTGCAGGGCGGCAGGCGGTCGACATACACCGGCCGGTTGGTGCGCCAGGAGCCGGTGCGGTTGGCGAGCGAGGAGCCGGGGTCGAGGGTGATGGCGAAGGGCTTATCCATGGCGTCTCTCGTCGATCAGGCGGTACTTGCGGATGTTGCGCTCGGCCATCGCCTGGATGCGGGCGATGGTGTCGACGGCCTCGTTCTTGCCGAAGAGGTGGGCGAAGCGCTTCTGCGGCTTCAGGTATTCCTCCACCGGCAGGCGGTGGCGGATCTTCGTCGAGCCGACTACCTCGCCGTGCTCGGCCTCGAACAGCGGAAACAGGCCGGTCTCCACGGCAAGGCGCGCCAGCTTGATGGTGTCGTGCGGTGCCGACCCCCAGCCGAGCGGGCAGGGCACGAGGACATGGATGTAGCGCGCCCCCCTCACCGTCATGGCGCGGCCGACTTTCTCCTCGAGGTCGCGCAGGTAGGCCACCGAGGCGGTGGCGACGTAGGGAATGCCGTGCGCCATGGCGATTTCCGGCAGGTTCTTGCCCTGGCCGAAGGTATTTCCCGGCGCCGCGCCGACCGCCATCGTGGTGGCGGTGCGCGCCGCCGGCGGCGTCGCCGAGGAGCGCTGCACGCCGGTGTTCATGTAGGCCTGGTTGTCGTAGCAGATGTAGAGCACGTCGTCGTTGCGCTCGAACATGCCGGAGAGGCAGCCGAAACCGATGTCGGTGGTGCCGCCGTCGCCGCCCTGGGCGATGACGCGC
>CAJPFL010000060.1 GCA_905339315.1 Rhodocyclaceae bacterium | reverse complement strand
CGGCGAAAGATGTGCTCGAAGGATTTCTTGACCGTGCTGGTGCCGGCGCCGGAGGAGCCGGTGATGGCGATGACGGGATGCTTGGCGGACATGACTCACTCCCTGCGGATTGGTGGAATGCCTGGGCGGTGCCGCACTGGGCGGTGGCCGACGATAACGGGACTGTAATCGGGACGATGCATAAGTTCCATTCAAAAATTATTATGGAACGAATAAGAATACCGTTATGCGACGGCTGTCTCAGCGGGTCAGCGACAGGTACAGCAGCGGCAGCTTTTCGGGCAGCTGGGCGACGTGGTCGAGTACGCGCCAGCGGTGGCCGAAGATTTCGCGCACGTAGTCGTCGGCTCCGGGATCCAGCGAAAGGCAGAAGGTGGTGATGCCCTGGGCGTCGAGTTCGTCTACGGCCTTCCTGGCGTCGGCACGCAGGTGGGCGGGGTCGGCGACGTCGATGTCGGCCGGCTCGCCGTCGGTGAGCAGCAGCAGGATGCGCTTGTCGGCCTTGCGCGCCGAAAGGTAGTGGCCGGCGTGGCGCAGCGCCGCGCCCATGCGCGTCGACCAGCCGGCCTGCATCGCCGCGACGCGTGCCTTGACCGTATCGTCCCAGCGTTCCGAAAAGCCCTTGATGTGCTGATAGCGCACCTCGTGGCGCGTGTTGGAGTGGAAGCCGGCGATGGCGAGCGGGTCGCCGAGGCGGTCGATGGCCCAGGCGAGCAGGGACACCGCCTCCTGGCTGAGTTCGAGGACGGTCTGCTGGCCGCCTGCCGCCTTTTCGTTGAGCGACTCGGATTGATCGACCAGCAGCAGCACGGCGATGTTGCGGCCGTCGGTGCGGTGGCTCATGTTGATGCGCGGGTCGGGCTGGCTGCCGGCCTTGAAGTCGATCAGGGCGCGCAGGGCGACATCGAGGTCGAGCTCGCTGCCCTCTTCCTGGTAGCGGATGCGCACCTTCTCCTGCGGCTTGAGCAGGTCGAGCAATCGCTTGAGCTGCTTCGCCAGCGCCGCATGCTTCTGCAGCAGCCGGTCGACATCGGCGGCGTCGCCGCTCGGGTGCAGGGCTTCGTAGACGCTCGCCCAGTCGGGGCGGTAGGTCCGGGTCGTGTGGTCCCACTCCGGGTAGTGGCGCGGCGGCAGGCCGGTGATTTCCGACTCCTTCGCGAGCGTCTTCCCGGGGTCGTCGAAGAATTCCTCGTCGTCGCTGTCCTCGATGTACCGCCACAGGTGCCGGTTGTCGTCGCGGTAGTCGATCACCGTGTCGTCGAAATGCACTCGGGCGAGCTGGTCGCTCTGGCGGCGCGTTTTCGCCACATAGTCGAGCGCCAGGGACGCCATGTCGGCAGTGCTGGCCGGGCCGTCCTGCAGCAGCGCATGGAAGCGTGCGACGAACGCCTTGAGCGAGGCATCGCGATAGCCGTGGCCGGGATCGAGAATGGCGCGCGACAGCATCGCCAGCCGGTGGCGCAGGCAGGAAGTGGTTTCCGGATCGCAGGCGCCCTCGACGGGCTTCGGGTGCAATGCCAGCAACAGGCGACGCAGTCCCGGGTATTCGCGGATCAGCAGCGTGTCGACGCGGCAGTCCTCGAAGAACTCGACCGCCATGCGCTGGAACGGACTCCAGTTGTCGGCAATCTGTGCCGTGCTCCAGCGGCGGTGGCCGACCATGTGGGCCAGCACCGCGCGGTAGCGGTCGATCCCCGCTATGCCGCGTTCCGCCTCGAAGACGTCCGGCACGCGCATGCCGAGCTTGTCGAAATACGGCACCGGCTTGCGCATCTCGTCGAAGGCGGTGGAGTAGGGCACGAGCTGGTCGGCGTCGCGCCAGAGGGCGCGCAGATACAGGTCGAGTTGGCGCTCGACGTCGGCGAACAGCGTGCCGCGGCGCTCGCGTTGCAGGACCGCGCGGCTGTCGGCGAGCTCGAGGGCGAAATATTCCTGTTGCCGTTCCGGATGGCGGCTGTAATTGAGGATGCCGTACTCGACCCAGTTCTTCAGGCCGCCGAGCGACAGCAGATTCAGCAGAAAGGGCGACTGTTCGAACAGCGGGATCAGGCCGGGGCTGGGGAAGGTGCTGTGGTGGCCATGGATCGAGCCGGTGGTGCGCGTCATCAGGTCGCGCGCGATGTCGAGGTAGCGCTGCAACTGCCCGGGCGACTGCAGGCGGCGCGCCACGGCGGCCAGGGTCTGCAAAAACGGCGTGATGGCCCTGCTGTTCGGCGATTTCTGCAGCGCCCTGACCAGATCGATCACCGGCGGCAGGGCATTGCCGCCGATGGCGTGCACCACCGAGGGCCATTCCTCGAGGAATACCAGCATCGGCTCCGCGCCGCGGCCGAGCTTGCCGAGATAGCGGGCGGCCTCGAGGTAAGCCTCCATCTCCGGCCGGCGCATCGCCGTCAGCGCTTCGTAGACGCATTCCTCGAAGACATCCGCCACCTGCTCGAAGCCGCAATCCACCGCCGTCCAGTAGGCCTGGACCTGCGGGTGCGTCATTTGCCGTTTGGCCGCGTTTGCCATGGTTCCGTCGCCGTCCTGCCGGCGCTGACTTTCAGGCGAAGGTGGCGTCGATGGCGTGATCGAGGGTGGCGCGGATGTCGGCGTCGTCGGTGATCGGCCGCACCAGCGCCATGCGACAGGCGTCGCCCGCATCCACCCCGCGCTTGATCAGGGTTGCCGCATACACCAGCAGGCGCGTCGAGATGCCCTCGTCGAGGCCGTGGCCCTTCAGGTTGCGGCCGGCCTGCCCGACCTTCACCAGCTTCGCCGCCATACCTTCGGCGAGGCCGGTTTCCCTGGCGATGATGGCCGTTTCCAGTTCCGCCGCCGGGTAATCGAAATCGAAGGCGGTGAAGCGCTGCTTGGTGGACTGCTTCAGGTCCTTCATCAGGGACTGGTAGCCGGGGTTGTAGGAGATGACGAGCTGGAAGTCGGGATGCGCCTCGATCAGCTCGCCCTTCTTGTCGAGCGGCAGTACGCGACGGTGGTCGGTGAGGGGATGGATCACCACGGTGGTGTCCTGGCGCGCCTCGACGATTTCGTCCAGATAGCAGATCGCGCCGATGCGCGCGGCGACGGTGAGCGGCCCATCCAGCCAGCGCGTGCCGTTGGCCTCGAGCAGGTAGCGGCCGACCAGGTCGGATGCCGTCATGTCCTCGTTGCAGGCCACGGTGACCAGCGGCTTTTGCAGCTTCCACGCCATGTATTCGACGAAACGCGACTTGCCGCAGCCGGTCGGGCCTTTCACCATCACCGGCAGCTTCGCGGCGTAGGCGGCTTCGTAAAGCGCGATTTCCCTGCCCTGCGCCTGGTAGAAGGGCTCCTGCTTGACGAGATACTGGTCCTTGATCGACATGCGCTTCTCCAATCGGGATAGAGCGGGCGGAAAAAACCCCGCCGCAGCGGGGCTATCCTACGCTTCGCCGCGCGAAGCGGCCCGCAGTTTCGTGCGCAGCGCGCCGCAAGGCGGCCCGCTCCTGCGGCCGGGGGACGGCGGGCTTACTTGTGCGCGCCGAGCTTCTCGCGCCAGCCGGGGTAGAGCTTGTCGGCATCGTTCGGGAAGGATTCGAAGGCGCGGGCGAATTCCTTGTGCTCCCTGGCCCACTGGATCGGGTCGGCCTTGGCCTTCCAGCAGTCGTAGGCCTGGCGCAGCGAGATGGCGCCGGCGGCCGGGGAATCGATGTGGCCGTAGGAGCCGCCGCCGGCGGTGTTGATGACGTTGCCGTGGCCGAGGTTCTCGAAGAAGCCGGGCAGGCGCAGCGCGTTCATGCCGCCGGAGATGATCGGCGTCGTCGGCTTCATGCCGTACCACTTCTGGTGGTAGGCCGGGCCCTGGTACTCGTCGCGCTCGATGATGTAGGCAATGGCACGGTCGTCCTTCTCGCCTTCCATCTTGCCGTAGCCCATGGTGCCGACGTGGATGCCGGAGGCACCCTGCAGGCGGCTCATCTTGGCCAGCACGTAGGCGGTGTAGCCGCGCTTGGCGCTGGGCGAGGTGACGGCGCCGTGGCCGGCGCGATGGTAATGCAGGTACTGGTTGGGGAAGCAGCGGCGGGCGGTCGTCACCATGCCCGGGCCGCCGACATAGCCGTCGACCAGAAAGGCCACCTTGTCGGCATCCGGGCCGAAGGTCTCGAGGATGTATTCGCCGCGGGCGATCATCTCGAAGTGGTCGTCGGCAGTGATGTTGGCGGAGAAGATCTTGGCCTCGCCGGTCTCGTCCATGGCGCGCTTCATGGCGTCATAGACCAGCGGCATGACCTTCTTCATCGGCGCAAACACCTGGTTGCCCTGCGGCTCGTCGTTCTTGATGAAGTCGCCGCCGAGCCAGAACTGGTAGGCGGCCTGGGCAAACGGCTCGGGACGCAGGCCGAGCTTCGGCTTGATGATGGTGCCGGCGATGTAGCCGCCATCCTTCACCGGACGGCCGAGCACCCGCCACAGGTCGGAGATGTCCTTGGACGGGCCGTCGAACAGCTGGATCGCGCGTGGCGGCATGTAGAAGTCGTACATCTTGGCATGCTCAATGTCGCCCATGCCCTGGTTGTTGCCGATGACCAGCGTCAGGAAGGAGACGATCATCATGCGGCCGTCGGTGACGTTGCGGTCGAACAGGTCGATCGGGTAGGCGATGCGCATTTCCTCGGTCGCCTCGTCGATCTGGTACACCAGCGCGTCGACGCCCTTGGTGAAATCGTCGGTGGTGCTGACCTCGACGTTGGTGCCGGTGGAGGACTCGGCGGCGAAGTGGGCGGCGGCCTCGAGATAGCCGAAGCCCGCCTTCGGCTTCATCTTGTAGGCAACCAGGATGTGCTTGCCACCCTTGATCAGGTCCTCTTCCTTGAGGCTCAGGTCGGCATAGCGGTTTGACTGGTCCATGTGTTCTCCTTCGATTTTCGCTGACGTTGATGATGGGCGAACTCTAGTCCCGTATTTCCATAAGGTGAACTAAATGTTTATTATGATATTCTTGGCTAAATACTTATGGTAAGGAGTTGCCATGCACCTCACGCTGCGGCAATTGAAGATCTTCGAGGCGGTGGCGCGCCACCTGTCGTTCTCGCGCGCCGCCGACGAGCTGCACCTCACCCAGCCGGCCGTCTCCATGCAGGTGCGCAGCCTCGAGGAAGCGGCCGGCCTGCCGCTCACCGAACAGGTGGGCAAGAAGATATTCCTGACGGAAGCCGGGGGGGAGCTGGCGCGCCACGCCCGCGTCGTCGCCCAGCAACTGCGCGAGGCCGAGGAGGCGCTGGCGGCGATGAAGGGCCTGCGCGGCGGCCTGCTGAACATCGCGGCGGTGTCGACCGCCAAATACTTCGTCCCGCGCCTGCTGGCGGCCTTCAGGGACAACCATCCCGAGGTGGAGCTGCGGCTTGGCGTGCATAACCGCGAGGCGATCGTGCAGCAGCTTGCCGACAACGAGATCGACCTGGCCATCATGGGGCGGCCGCCGCAGGAGATCGAAACGGTGTCGGAGCCCTTTGCCGACAACCCCCTGGTGTTCATCGCCGCGCCGGATCATCCGCTGGCGCGGCTGAAACGCATCGAGCCGCAGCGGCTGGCGAAGGAGATCTTCCTGCTGCGCGAGCCCGGCTCCGGCACGCGCGCGGCGATGGAGCGTTTCCTCACCGAGCATGGCGTGGTGCCGCAGCGCAGCGTCGAGATGACCAGCAACGAGACCATCAAGCAGGCGGTGATGGCGGGCATGGGCATTTCCTTCATTTCCGAGCGCACCATCGCCCTGGAGCTGGCGACGCACAACATCGCCCGCCTGAACGTCGCCGGAACGCCGCTGAAGCGCCAGTGGCATGTCGTGCATCGCGCCGAGAAGCGCCTGCTGCCGGCGGCGGAGGCTTTTCGCCTGTTCCTGCTGAAGGAGAGCGGCCGGCTGATCGATTCACCGCTGAAAGGCGGCGCCCAGCCTAGCGCCGCGCGCGGATCCAATCGCGCCAGGCGGTGAACAGGCCGGGTTCGCCGGCGGCGATCACCGAGCGTTTCCACAGGTCGTCGGCGTCGAAGTCGTCGTGCTTCAGCGAGCACAGGCGCCCGCCGGCCTCCTCGAGGATGAGGCGGCCGGCGGCGTAATCCCACAGCTTCTGCCCCCCATGCAGCAGCAGGTCGAGGCGGCCGGCGGCGACATACGCCCATTCCAGCGTGCTGCAGCCGAAGTTGCGCTGCGAGTAGTAGGGCGGCCGGGTGGCGAGGTCGTCGCCGAGCTGCTTCGGAATGCGCTTGAAGTCGACGCCGGCGACGCACTCCGACAGGTTGGCGGCCGGCGGCCGCAGCGGCAGCTTCAGGCCGTTCATGTAGGCGCCGCCGCCGCGCGAGGCGGAGAACATCTCGCGCGTCGCCGGATCGTAGACCACGCCGACCACGGCCCGGCCCTCGATGAAATACGCCACCGAGATGGCGAAGAAGGGCAGGCCGGCGACGTAGTTGGTGGTGCCGTCGATGGGGTCGACCACCCACAGCCCCTCGCCGCCCCCGTCCCACAGGCGCCGCTGCTCGGCCTCGCCCATTTCCTCCTCGCCCAGCATCGGCCGGGCGCGCAGCATGCCCAGGCGCCCGGCAAGGGCGCGCTGGGCGGCGATATCCACCTCGGTGAAGATGGTGCCGTCGGCCTTGTGCTCGCGCACCACCTGCAGGTAGCGCGGCATCACGACCTGCGCGGCCACCTCGCGCACCACCTGGGTGACGGCGGCGGCCAGCTCGTAGTAGGCGGAGTTCATGTACCTATCCCCCAACCCCTTTCCCAAGGAAAGGGGTGACGCTTGTTCGCCGCTGCGCCCTGAAGGGTGAGCGCAGCCACCCTGAAGAAGTACTCCTGGGGTGCGCGGCTCCATGCCGTTGGCTGCGCCGCCCTTGGGGCGGCCCGGCGGACGACGCTCATTCCTTCCATTTGATCGAACAGCCCATGCTGGGGACCTGCTCGCGCGGCCCCTGGCCGGTTTGCGCCACCTGCAGCATGGCGTCGAACAGCTCCCGCCGTGCCGCCGGGACTGACTCCTTGCGCGAGGCGTCGAGGCGGCCGCGGTACTGCAGCGCGAGCTGCGCGTTGAAGCCGAAAAAGTCCGGCGTGCACACCGCGCCATAGGCCTTCGCCACTGCCTGCGTCCCGTCGAGGACGTAGGGGAAGGGGAAGTCCATGCGCCGGGCCAGCGCCACCATGTTGTCCCAGGAATCCTCGGGATAATCGGTCGGGTCGTTCGACATGATGGCGATGGCGCCGATGCCGTGCGCGCCGAGCTCCCTGCAATCGCGCACGATGCGCTCGAGCACCGCCTTGACATACGGGCAGTGGTTGCAGATGAACATCAGCAGCAGGCCATTCGGGCCGCGCGCGCTGGCCAGGCTGTGGCGGCGGCCGTCGGTGCCGGGCAGGTCGAAGTCGGGGGCTTTCCAGCCGAAGTCGCAGATGGGGGTGCTGAGGCTGACCATGACGATTAGCTGTGGGAAAAATCCGCCAGCTGCGGAATAATAGCACGATGATTTCGCGCTTCTTCTGCCCGCAGCCGCTCGCGCCGGACAGCCTGGTCGAGTTGCCCGCTGCCGCGTCGCACCATGCCCTGCGCGTGCTGCGCCTCGACGTCGGCGACGCCGTCACGCTGTTCAACGGCGAGGGCGGCGAGTACGCCGGCCGCATCGCCGGGACGGACCGCGGCGTGCGCGTGCAGCTGGCCGAATGGCAATCCGTCGAGCGCGAGTCGCCGCTCGAGCTGGTCCTGGCGCAGGCGCTGCCTGCAGGCGACAAGATGGATTGGGTGGTGCAGAAGGCGGTCGAGCTCGGCGTCGCGCGCATTCAGCCGTTGCTCGCAGCGCGCAGCGTGGTGCGGCTGTCCGG
>CAJPFL010000059.1 GCA_905339315.1 Rhodocyclaceae bacterium | reverse complement strand
CATCTTCTTCACCTTCTACGGCCTCAACCTGCTGAAGAAGGACATCAGCGACCTCAAGGTCAGCCCGCTGGGCAACCCCGGCATGCCGATGAAAATGCCCTTCGGACCGGACTGGTTCAAGGGCATCAACTGGAACATCCCGAACCTCATCCAGGCCGGCATCCCCGGCTTCGAGTCGGTGGCGACGATGCTCATGAAGCAGACCATCAAGAACAACGGCGTCGCCTCGATCGAGGAGCTGCGTTCCCTGTCGCAGGAGGCCGACGTCAAGTTCATCGGCTGCCAGATGACCGTGGATCTGTTCGGCTTCACCCACGGCGATTTCATCGACGGCGTGGAATATGCCGGCGCGGCGACGTTCCTGCCGCAGGCGCACAAGGCGGACGTCAGCCTGTACATGTGATTCTGTTGCGCGGATGCAACAGTCGATCCGGCCGGATTTCGAAATACGGAAAAGCTGCTTGAATTCAAAAAAGCCCGGGCGTAATCTGAAACTAGATTGGGCATTAATTTAATTGTGTAACTTATTGATTCGCTGAATCGAAACTGGAGGGGAGCAATGAAACTCAAGAAACTCATCGGCGCGCTGGCAGCGGTAACCCTGGCAGCCCCGGGCGTGGCCCTGGCGACCAACGGCTATTTCTCGCATGGCTACGGCATCAAGGCGAAAGGCATGGCCGGCGTCAGCATCGCCCTGCCCCAGGACGCCCTTGCCGCAGCAAACAACCCGGCGGGCATGGCCTTCGTCGGCGACCGCCTCGACGTCGGCGTGGACTGGTTCCGGCCGATACGCGATTCGGAGCTGGCCCCTAATGTCATGCCTCCGATTACCGGCGATTTTGATGGCAGTGATAAAAAGAATTTCTTCGTTCCCGAGTTCGGCTACAACAAGATGCTCGGCTGGAACATGGCGCTCGGCGTCAGCGTCTATGGCAACGGCGGCATGAACACGACCTACGCCAACGGTCCGGCGCCGTTCGGCGGCATTCCCTTTTTCAATGGGGGCACGGGGCAGAGAACCGGCATCAACCTGGAACAGCTGTTCATCGCGCCGACCTTCGCCTACAAGATCAACAAGAACCATGCCGTTGGCGTCTCCCTGAACCTGGCCTATCAGCGCTTCCGGGCGGATGGCTTGGGCAATCCCATGTTAGTTGGTATGTCTAGTTCGCCCACCAACTTCACCGACAAGGGGGTCGACACCTCCACCGGCTGGGGCGTCAAGATCGGCTACACCGGCAACCTGACCGATGCGGTGACCGTCGGCGCTACCTACCAGTCGCGCACCTGGATGAGCAAGTTCAGCGACTACAAGGGCCTGTTCGCCAACCAGGGAGAGTTCGACATTCCCGAGAACTACGGCATCGGCATCGCCGTCAAGGCCACGCCGAAGCTGACCATCGCCGCCGACATCCAGCAAATCAATTACAGTGACGTCGATTCCGTCGGCAACTCGGTGTTCAACCTGTTTGCAGCAGGCAACCCCTTGGGTAGCGACAACGGCCCCGGCTTCGGCTGGCGGGACATGACGGTGTTCAAGCTGGGCGTGAGCTACGCCTGGAGCGAGAAGCTGACGCTGCGCGCCGGCGCCAGCACGACGCGGCAGCCGATCCCCAAGGACGAGACCCTGTTCAACATGCTCGCGCCGGGCGTCATCGAGAACCACCTGACCCTGGGTGCAACCTGGGCGGTATCGCCTTCCTCTGAATTGTCGGTGGCCTACATGCATGGCTTCAACAAGAAGGTGAAGGGTTCCGGTTCCGTCCCAATGGTGCCGGGGCTTGAGGCCAACATAAAAATGTACCAGGATTCACTGGGCATCGCCTACGGCCTGAAGTTCTGATCCAGGCCAGGCGTGGCCCTGCAGTAAAGAATTGGGGCTGAAGCGAAACCGCTTCAGCCCCTTTTTTCATACCCATAAATATCCAATTACCAAAGGAGAGCAGTGATGAGAGCATTTCTCAGGGGGATGTTTTGCCTGATGTTGGGCATCAGCGGCGCGGCGTTGGCGCAGGATGCGCTGCTGAAGCCGTTCGTGCTGGGCTCGAAGGGCCCGGGCGAGGTGGCGCAGGCCGTCGAGGCCGCCAAGGCGAAACTGACGCAGAACGGGTTTACCATCGCCGGCAGCTATTCGCCGTATCCCAACGCCACGGTCATCGCGGTGACCAACGACGAGATGCGCAGCACCGCCGCCAAGTCCGAGCATGGCGGCTTCGGCGCCGCCCAGCGCGTGTCCGTCACCAAGGTCGGCAACGAGGTGCAGGTCGCCTATACCAACCCCGTCTACATGGCGCACGCCTACCGCATGGCGGGCGACCTGAAGGATACGGCGGCGAAGCTGCAGGCGGCACTGGGCAAGGTCGAGGAGTACGGCGCCAGGGGCCTGACGGCGGAGAAGCTGCGCAAGTACCACTACACCTTCGGCATGGAGTACTTCGACGAGCCTAATGAGTTCGTCAAGTACGCCAGCTACGAGGAGGCCGTGAAGGCGGTCGAGGCAGGCCTGGCCGCCGGCAAGCAGGGCGTCACCAAGGTGTATCGCGTCGATGTCGCCGGCAAGAAGGAGACGCTGTTCGGCGTCGCCATGAAGGGCGAGGGCGAGGCCGGCAAGTTCATGGACGACAAGTACATCATGAGCGAGATCGACTTCAGGGACGTGAAGTCGACCGCCCACCTGCCCTACGACATCCTGGTCTCGGACAACAAGGTGTATGCGCAGTATGCCCGCTTCCGCATCGCCATCAGCTTCCCCGACCTGTCGATGATGGGGGCGAACAGCTTCATGAACATCATGAAGTCGCCCGAGGCGATCCGCGAGGCGCTGTCGCTCACCGTCGGCGGCAAGAAGGATGCGCGCTGAGCCCGGGCCATCAGCCTGAATTTTCAAGGAGGGAACCATGAACGTCGACCTGATCATGATCGTCGGACTTGCAGCCGTCTTCATCATGCTGATCAACCTGTTCCAGGTGATCAGCCTGAGATCCCACGTTGGCGGCGGCATGGTGGGCAAAAGCTGGAACATCATGACGCTGCTGGTGGTGATGTTCGCCGCCGGCTACTCGATCCTGCTGTTCCTCGCCACCATACCGGTGGAGACGCTGCGCATCATCGTCTCCTTCATCCTGTTCTTTGGCGCGATCTATGTGCTGATCACCATCCGGCTCATATATGGCATCATCAAGGAACTTTCCGCTTGACCGTTTCCACTCATGGCCGATCTCAGAGCCGCGTATGTCAAGACGCCCGCCGGGCTGGAGGAGATTCGCGCCCATGCCAGGCAGCTGACGCGGCAGCAGCGCAATCTGCTCATCCTCGTCGATGGCAGAAGCGAGCTCGGCACGTTCACCAGATCCATAGGCTGCGCCCCGCAAGAGCTGTGTGAGCATGCCGGGGCGCTTGTCCAGCAGGGGCTGATCGCGCTGGCCGACGGGCAGGTTGAAGCGCCGCAGCAGGCGGCGGCATCCAGCCAGAGCCTGCTCGCGCTGGCGCAGCAGATTTTCGGCGCCAAGGCCGGCCCGGTGGTGCACAAGCTGGAAAAATCTCCCGGCGACGCCCCCGAGCAGCTGATGGAGGCGGCCACGGCGGCCGCCAAGCTGGCCAAACTGACCATCGACGAACAGAAGGCCCAGCAGTTCCTCGCCGAGGCGCGCAGGCTACTCGGCGGTTGATTGCTCAGCGCCGCGCGTAGTGCGGCGCCAGCAGGCTGCGCATGGCCTTGAGGCGGCCGGCGAAGGCGGCGGCGCCGAGGAGGCAGGCCAGGCCGCCCGCCGCCACCGTGGCGGCGGCGCCGAAGCGCTCGGCGAGCAGGCCAAAGACCAGCGAGCCGACGGGCATCACGCCGAGGAAGGCGGCGATGTGCAGGCTGACCAGGCGGCCGCGCATGGCGTCCGGCGCCACCAGCTGCAGGATGGTGTTGGTCGAGGCGGCGACGGTGATGATGCCGAAGCCGACCAGCGGCAGCAGGGCGAGCGACAGCCAGAGCGTGGCCGATTGCGAGAACAGCGTGAGGCCGAGGCCGGCGACGAAGGCGGCAGCGGCGATCAGTTTCTCCAGGCCGGCGGCGCTCTGCCGGCTGGCCAGGTGCAGCACGCCGGCCAATGCGCCGGCGCCGGAGGCGCCGACGAGGAGGCCCAGCGTGCGCGCATCGCCGCCGAGCAGGTCGCGCGCGAACACCGGCATCAGCGAAGCGTACGGCGTCGCCACGAAACTCACCAAAGCGACCAGCCCGATCAGGTAGCGGCTCGGCGCAAATCCCCAGGCGAAACGCAGGGCCTCCTTCAGGCCGGCGAGCCAGTGCTGGCTGCCGCGCGCTGCGGGCAATGCCGCCGGCCGCATGGCGGCGAGCGCGGCGAGCATCGCCAGGTAGGAGGCGGCGTTGATCATGAAGCACCAGGCTTCGCCGGCCGCAGCCAGAACCATCCCGGCCAGGGCCGGCCCGATCAGCCGCGAGGCGTTCATCATCAGCGAGTTCAGCGCGATGGCATTCGGCAGGTCCTCGCGCGAGCCCACCATTTCCAGCAGGAAGGCCTGTCGCAACGGCGTGTCGAAGGCATTCACGATGCCGAGAAAGGCCGCCGCCGCGAGCAGGTGCCAGACTTCGATCAGCCCGGCAAAAGTCAGCCCCGCCAGGACGGCGGCCTGGAGCAGCGACAGCGCCTGCGTCAGCAGCATGGCGCGGCGGCGGTCGATGCGGTCGGACCAGACGCCGCCGAAGGGGGCGAGGAACAGGATCGGGATGTTGCCGGCGAAAGTCGCCAGGCCGAGCATGAAGGGCGAGCCGGTCAGCCGGTAGATCAGCCAGGCGAGGGCGATCTGCTGCATCCAGGTGCCGACGAAGGAGGCGCTCTGGCCGATGAAGTAGAGGCGGAAATTGCGCTGGGAGAGGGCGCGCAGAGGGTGCTTCATCGGATGCCCAGACGGAACGGGTTCCCTTCTGCAGGCCGGCCTTCAGGCCGACCTAGAGGCGGTTGAGTTGCGCACGCAGCTTTTCGGCCAGCGCGATGAAGTTCGCCAGCCTTTCCTTCTCCTGGGCCACCACGGCGGCGGGCGCGCGCTCGACGAAGCCGGCATTGCCGAGTTTGGCGCTGGCCCTGGCGATTTCGCCCTCGATGCGGGCAATCTCCTTGCCCAGGCGCTCGCGCTCGGCGGCGACGTCGATTTCGATCTTCAGCATCAGGCGGAAGTCGCCGACGATCTGCACCGGCGCGTCGCCGGCCGGCAGCTCGGCGCCGGTGGCCGTCACGTCCGACAGTCGCGCCAGGGCGGCGAGGTAGGGCGCGAAGGCGCCTACCCGGTCGCGGTCGCCGGCGGCCAGCAGCGGCACCTTCTGCGCGGGGGAGAGGTTCATCTCGCCGCGCAGGCTGCGGCAGGCATTGATCATCTCCTTGAGCAGCGCCACCTCGGCTTCGGCCTTCTCGTCGATGCGCGACGGTTCGGCCGCCGGGTAGGCCTGCAGCATGATGCTCTCGCCGGCGCGCCCCGCCACGGGGGCGACCTTCTGCCACAGTTCCTCGGTGATGAAGGGGATCAGCGGATGGGCCAGGCGCAGCATGGTCTCCAGCACGCGCACCAGGGTGCGGCGGGTGCCGCGCTGCCGCGCCGCGTCGCCGGTCTGGATCTGCACCTTGGCGAGTTCGACGTACCAGTCGCAGTATTCGTCCCAGACGAATTCGTAGATGGCGCGCGCCAGCAGGTCGAAGCGGTAGTCGGCGAAGTGCTGCGCCACCCCGGCCTCGGTGCGCTGCAGGCGGCTGACGATCCAGCGGTCGGCCGGACTGAAGACGATGTCGGTGCCG
>CAJPFL010000058.1 GCA_905339315.1 Rhodocyclaceae bacterium | reverse complement strand
GCCTCCACCGTGCCGTCGCGGCGGTTGCGCACCCAGCCGGTGACGCCCAGCTTGCCCGCCTCCCAGGCCAGCGAGGCGCGAAAGCCGACGCCCTGCACTCGTCCGTGAATGACGAGGCGCCGGCGCTCCATTACTTCACTTTCATGCCCGGCTGCGCACCGCTGTCCGGACTGAGCAGGAAAATGCCAGGGCCTTCGCCGGAGGCCGCCAGCACCATGCCTTCCGACAGGCCGAACTTCATCTTGCGCGGCGCCAGGTTGGCCACCATCACCGTCAGGCGGCCGGCGAGCGTCGCCGGGTCGTAGGCCGACTTGATGCCGGCGAACACCGTGCGCGTCTCCGTGCCGAGGTCGAGCGTCAGCTTGATCAGCTTCTCGGCGCCCTCGACGTGCTCGGCGTTGGCGATGCGGGCGACGCGCAGGTCAACCTTCGAGAAATCATCGATCGAGATGTGGGACACGGCGGTTTTCTCCTCGGCATGCTGCTGGTGTTCGGCGTGGCGCTGCTGCGAATGCGGCTGCGGCGCGGGGGCCGGCGCCAGCGATTCCTTGTTGGCCTCGAGCAACGCGTCGATCTGCTTGCGCTCGACACGCGTCGTGAGGTGCTTGTACTCACCGATGGCGTGGCCGCCCGGCAGCAGTGCGGCGGCGTCGGCCCAGGACAGCGGCGCGAGCCTGAGGAAGGCCTCAACATCGGCGGCCAGCTTCGGCAGCACCGGCTTGAGATAGATCGTCAGCAGGCGGAACAGGTTGAGCGCTTCCGAGCAGACGCGGTGCAGTTCGGCGTCCTTTCCCTCCTGCTTCGCCAGTTCCCAGGGCGCATGGTCGTTCACGAACTGGTTGGCGCGGTCGGCGAGCGCCATGACTTCGCGCATCGCCTTGCCGTATTCCCGCGCCTCGTAGTGAGCGGCGATCGTTTCGCCGGCGACCTGGACCTCCGCGAGCAGGTCGCCGGATACGGCCGCCAGGGCGCTGCCGGAGCGCTTGTGGATGAAGCCGGCGCAGCGCGAGGCGATGTTGACGTATTTGCCGACCAGATCGGAATTGACGCGGGCGATGAAGTCGTCGAGGTTGAGGTCGATGTCCTCCATCGATGCATTGAGCTTGGCAGCGTAGTAGTAGCGCAGCCACTCGGGGTTCAGCCCCTGCTTGAGGTAGCTCTCGGCAGTGATGAAGGTGCCGCGCGACTTCGACATTTTCTGGCCGTCGACGGTGAGGAAGCCGTGGGCGAACACCGCCGTCGGGATGCGGTAGCCGGCATGCGCCAGCTCGG
This sequence comes from Rhodocyclaceae bacterium, assembly GCA_905339315.1. Lineage (GTDB taxonomy): Bacteria > Pseudomonadota > Gammaproteobacteria > Burkholderiales > Rhodocyclaceae > Desulfobacillus. Next base: position 3,636 of record CAJPFL010000058.1, on the reverse strand, counting down.
CCGGCCAGAACAGGGCATGGAAGTAGAGGATGTCCTTGCCGACGAAATGGTACAGCTCGGTGCCGCCGTCGGGGCGGGTGAAGGCCGACACGTCGATCTCCGGCCGGCGCGCGGCGAGGTGCCTGAGGCTGCCGAAGTAACCGATCGGCGCATCGAGCCAGACATAGAAATACTTCCCCGGCGCATCCGGAATCTCGAAGCCGAAGTAGGGCGCGTCGCGCGAGATGTCCCAGTCGGTGAGCCTGTTCTCGCCTTCCTCGCCCAGCCATTCCTGCAATTTGTTCACCGCCTCGGGCTGGGTTTTGCAGACTGCGCGCGTTGCCCGGCGCAGGAACGCCTGGCAGCGCGGATCGGAGAGCTTGAAGAAATAATGGTCGGAGGATTTGCGCACCGGCACCGCGCCGGAGACGGCGGAGACCGGGTTCTTCAGGTCGGTCGGGGCGTAGGCGGCGCCGCAAGCCTCGCAGGAATCGCCGTACTGGTCTGCCGCGCCGCACTTCGGGCATTCGCCCTTGATGTAACGGTCGGGCAGGAACATCCCCCTGACCGGGTCGAAGAACTGCTCGATGGCGCGCACCTCGATCAGGCCTGCCGCCTTCAGCTTGGCGTAGATGTCGTTGGCGAAGAAGCGCGTCTCTTCCGAGTGCGTCGAATGGTAGTTGTCGAAGGCGACGTGGAAGCCGGCGAAGTCGCGCGTGTGCTCGCTGTACACCCGCGCGATGAGTTCCTCCGGCGTGATGCCTTCCTTGTCCGCGCGCAGCATGACCGGGGTGCCGTGGGTGTCGTCGGCGCAGACGTACCAGCATTCGTGGCCGCGCATCTTCTGGAAGCGCACCCAGATGTCGGTCTGGATGTACTCGACGAGGTGGCCAAGGTGGATGGCGCCGTTGGCGTAGGGCAGGGCGCTGGTGACGAGGATCTGGCGCGGCACGGACATTGCGGAATTTGCCTGAAAAAACAGCAAGTTTAGCAGTTGGCGACGGCAAACTGTAATCTGCTGGCTGTAGCAGCTTAATCCTGAGTATAATTGTCAGGTATTGAAACCCTGATGGAGCATCCCATGAGCATATCCGAACTGCAGGTGCAGACGGCGCTGAAGGAAATCACCGATCCGAACACCGGCAAGGATTTCGTCAGTTCGCGTTCCGCCAAGAACATCAAGATCGAAGGCGCGGCAATCGCCGTCGACATCGAGCTGGGCTACCCGGCAAAGAGCCAGATCGACGGCATCCGCCGCGCGGTGATCGAAAAGCTCAGAGCCATTCCCGGCGCGGGCAATGTCTCCGCCAATGTGTATAGCAAGATCGTTTCGCACAGCGTGCAGCGCGGCGTGAAGCTGATTCCGCAGGTGAAGAACATCATTGCCGTCGCCTCCGGCAAGGGCGGCGTCGGCAAGTCCACCACCGCCGTGAACCTCGCCCTGGCGCTGGCCGCCGAGGGCGCCAATGTCGGCCTGCTGGATGCGGACATCTACGGCCCGTCCCAGCCGCAGATGCTGGGCATCGCTGACAAGCCCGAATCGCGCGACGGCAAGTCGCTGGAGCCGATGCAGGCCTACGGCCTGCAGGCGATGTCGATCGGCTTCCTCATCGATCCCGAAACGCCGATGGTCTGGCGCGGCCCGATGGTGACCCAGGCGCTGCAGCAGTTGCTCGGCGACACGCAATGGCACGACGTCGACTACCTTGTGATCGACCTGCCGCCGGGCACCGGCGACATCCAGCTGACCCTGGCGCAGCAGGTGCCGGTGACCGGCGCGGTGATCGTCACAACGCCGCAGGACATCGCCCTGCTGGATGCGCGCAAGGGCCTCAAGATGTTCGAAAAGGTCGGCATCCCGATCCTCGGCATCGTCGAGAACATGAGCATCCATATCTGCTCGAAGTGCGGCCATGAAGAACACATCTTCGGCTCCGGCGGCGGCGAGAGGATGTGCCAGGACTACGAGGTCGAATTCCTCGGCGCACTGCCGCTCGACATCGCCATCCGCGAACAGACCGATTCCGGCAAGCCGACGGTGGCGGCCGACCCCGACGGCCGCATTGCCGAGATCTACCGCGGCATCGCGCGGCGCGTCGCCGTGAAGATCGCCGAGCAGGCCAAGGACATGACGGCGAAGTTCCCGAACATCGTCATCCAGAACACCTGAGGCAAAAGTCAGTCCCCGCGGCACGGCGCCTCGCGCCGCGTCGTGTTGACCCACCCCCGAAAGAGCGGATAATCCGCTCTTTCCTTTTTCGGTGGCGCAATGAGCATCAAGTCCGACAAGTGGATCCGCCGCATGGCGGCGGAGCACAACATGATCGATCCCTTCGAGCCCGGCCAGGTGCGCGAGGTCGACGGCCGCAAGATCGTCTCCTACGGCACCTCCAGCTACGGTTACGACATTCGCTGCTCGAACGAATTCAAGCTGTTCACCGACATCAACTGCACCATCGTCGATCCGAAGAACTTCGACCCGAACTCCTTCGTCGAGATCAAGAACGACTTCTGCATCATTCCGCCGAATTCCTTCGCCCTGGCGCGCACCGTCGAGTATTTCCGCATTCCACGCAACGTGCTCACCGTCTGCTTGGGGAAGAGCACCTACGCGCGCTGCGGCATCATCGTGAACGTCACGCCATTCGAGCCGGAATGGGAAGGCTACGTGACGCTGGAGTTTTCCAATACCACGCCGCTGCCGGCGAAGATCTACGCCAACGAAGGCGTGGCGCAGGTGCTGTTCTTCGAGTCGGACGAGGTCTGCGAGACTTCCTACAAGGATCGCGGCGGCAAATATCAGGGGCAGGTCGGCGTCACCCTGCCGAAGATCTAGCAACTAGCGGGTAAGATTCCCCATATTATTTCGACCCGCCCAGCGCGGGTCGTCGCATTTCAGGAGCCCCCATGCGCTTCCATTTCCCCATCATCATCATCGACGAGGATTTCCGCTCGGAGAACGCTTCCGGACTCGGCATTCGCAGATTGGCCGAAGCCATCGAGGCGGAGGGCATGGAGGTGCTCGGCGTCACCAGCTACGGCGATCTCTCTTCCTTTGCCCAGCAGCAGAGCCGCGCCTCGGCCTTCATCCTCTCCATCGACGACGAGGAGCTGGCCAACGAGGAAGAGGAGACCATCGCCGACCTGCGTGCCTTCGTCGGCGGGATACGCACCCGCAATGCCGAGATCCCGATCTTTCTGCATGGGGAGACGCGCACCTCGCGCCACATTCCGAATGACATCCTGCGCGAGCTGCACGGCTTCATCCACATGTTCGAGGACACGCCGGAGTTCATCGCCCGCAACGTGGTGCGCGAGGCGAAATCCTACCTGGACAGCCTGCCGCCGCCCTTCTTCCGCGCCCTGACGCACTATGCCGCCGACGGCTCCTATTCCTGGCATTGCCCGGGCCACTCCGGCGGCGTGGCCTTCCTCAAGTCGCCGGTGGGCCAGATGTTCCACCAGTTCTTCGGCGAGAACATGCTGCGCGCCGACGTCTGCAATGCCGTCGAGGAGCTCGGCCAGCTGCTCGACCATACCGGCCCGGTGGCGGCTTCCGAGCGCAACGCTGCGCGCATCTTCAACGCCGACCACCTGTTCTTCGTCACCAACGGCACGTCGACCTCGAACAAGATCGTCTGGCACTCGACCGTGGCG
>CAJPFL010000057.1 GCA_905339315.1 Rhodocyclaceae bacterium | reverse complement strand
CCGGTAGAAACGGTCGAACAGGCGTGGCAGGTGCTCGGGCGGAATCGTCTCGCCGGGGTTTTCAATCGTCAGGCGGATTTCCCCCGGGGCCGGCTGGTCAATGCGAACTTCGATCATGCCGTTGCGCGAGGTGTGGCGAATCGCATTCGACAGCAGGTTGCCGAGGGCGCGGCGCAGCATCAGCCTGTCGCCCTGAATTCCGCCCTCGCCGGCGAGGGCCAGGCGAACGCCCTGGTCTTCCGACAGGGCTTCGTAAAAGTCGAAAAGCTGCCGCACTTCCTCGGCCAGGTTGACGGGCTCGCTGTGCGGTACGATCAGGCCGTTGTCGGCCTTTGCCAGGAACAGCATGTCGCCGATCATGCGGGCAATCCGGTCGTACTCCTCCAGGTTCGAATAGAGCACTTCGCGATACTCGTCGGCCGATCTGGCCTTTGAGAGGGCCACCTGCGTCTGGGTCATCAGGTTGCTGATGGGAGTGCGCAGTTCGTGGGCCAGATCCGAGGAGAAGTCCGACAGGCGCCGAAAGGAATCCTCCAGGCGGGCAAGCATATCGTTGAAGCCGAGCGCCAGTTCGACCAGTTCCACCGGCACGCTGTCGAGCGTCAGGCGGTTTTCAAGGCGGCTGGCGGAGATGCCGCGGGCCACCCGCGCCATGTCGCGCACCGGCGCCAGTCCCCTGCGTGCGGCGATCCAGCCGAGCAGCGCCGTCAGCAGGATGCCGATGGCGACGGCCAGCCACAGGCTCTTGCGGAATGCCGCCAGGAAGTCAAGGTGATGACCGATATTCAGGGCGAGGGCGACCGTGGCGGGGGCCACGCCGGGGATAGCTGTTGCCGCCGCTGCGACAATGCCCCGGTAGACCTGCCCGTCCTGCGACCACACTACGGCCCCCGACGATTTGGAAGCATCGAAGCCGGACTGTTTCTCCAGCAGCGGCGCAAGCAGCGCCGCATCCGGCGACGCGAACAGCGGACGCCGATCCGGCCCGGCGACCGAAATCGACAGGCCGTGATGCCCGACGAGGGCGTCCTCGAGCCGCTGGGCAACGTTTTCCAGATCGTTCGGCGAGTGCGCCTTCGACAGGGTGTGGCGGATCAGCGCCAGCTTGCCCTCGAGTTCGTGCCGGTCCTGTTCCTCGAAGTGCATCTCCACCGCTACGCCGACCCAGTAGCCGATCACTATGAGGACGACGGTCGAGGCCGTGGAGAAGAACAGCGTGAGCCGGAAGGTGATCGACTGGGGGCGCTTCATGTCGTCTCGGAATTTTCGAGGACGTAACCCATGCCCCTGACGGTGCGGATCAGCTTGGGCTCGAAATCGTCGTCGATCTTCGCCCGCAGCCGCCGCATGGCAACTTCGATGACATTGGTGTCGCTGTCGAAATTCATGTCCCAGACCTGGGAAGCGATGAGGGAACGCGGCAGCACCTCGCCCTGGCGGCGCAGCAGCAGTTCGAGCAGGGCGAATTCCTTGGCGGTGAGATCGATGCGTTTTCCGGCGCGCGTCACCCGGCGCCGCAGGAGGTCCAGATCCAGGTCGGCAACCTGGAGCAGTTCAGGTTCCTTGGACTTGCCCCTGCGCAGGAGCGTGCGCACCCGCGCCAGCAGTTCCGAGAAAGCGAACGGCTTGACGAGGTAATCGTCCGCTCCCAGCTCAAGTCCCTTCACCCGATCCTCGACCTGGTCGCGGGCGGTCAGGAACAGTACGGGCATGTGCCGTCCGGCCTGGCGGAGCTCCCGCAGCACCTGCCAGCCGTCGAGTCCCGGCAGCATGACATCGAGCACCACCAGATCGTAGTCGTCGGTCAGCGCCAGGTGCCTGCCGTCAACCCCGTCGCGCACCAGGTCCGCCACGAAGCCGGCCTCGGACAGGCCCTGCTTCAGGTAGTCGCCGGTCTTTGGCTCGTCTTCGACGATCAGGATTTTCATCGCATCCCTTGTGGACGTGGTCACGTGGGCCAATTGTGCATGCGCGGACCCCCG
>CAJPFL010000056.1 GCA_905339315.1 Rhodocyclaceae bacterium | reverse complement strand
GCCAGCAGCACGCTCGAGGTCGTCCTCGTCAACGCCAAGAGCCTGCGCAAGCCGGACAAGGCCCAGGCGCGCGCCCAGGCCAACCTCGACGGCGGCGGCAACACCGACGACAACCGTCGCGCCAAGACGCCGCTGCCGCCTTCGCCGCAGGACAAGCCCGGCGACAGCCTGCAGGAGGCGCAGCGCCGGGTGCAGGCGCTGGAGGTGCAGCAGCAGAAACTGCTGGCGCAGGCGAAGAGCAGGAAGTCCGTCCAGGCCGAGACGCGGCGCAGCGAGGAGCAGCAGCCGGAGCAGGCCAGCGTGCGCGGCGCCGACCTGGCGCAGAGCGCGCTCGCCATCGCCCGCATGGAGGCGCAGATCGAGCGCCAGATCGACGAGTACAACAAGCGGCCGCGCAAGAAGTTCATCGGCGCGCGCACCGAGGAATATGCCGCCGCCCAGTACCTCGAGGACTGGCGCCAGAAGGTCCAGCGCATCGGCAACCTGAATTACCCGGAGGCGGCCAAGGGCCGGCTCTACGGCAACCTGCTGCTGTACGTCGAGATCAAGGCCGACGGCAGCCTCGAGCGCGTCGAGGTGCAGCGCTCCTCCGGCCACAAGATCCTCGACGAGGCGGCGATGCGCATCGTGCGCATGGCCGCCCCCTACGGCAGCTTCTCCGCCGAGCTGAAGCGCCAGACCGACATCGTCGCCTTCGCCCGCACCTGGGTGTTCGCCCGGGGCGACCAGCTGCGTTCGGAATGAGCGACCGCTACGCCGTCATCGGCAATCCCGTCGCGCACTCGAAGTCGCCGCGGATCCACGCCGTCTTCGCCGGGCTGACTTTGCAGGACATGACCTACGAGGCGATCCTGGCGCCGGTCGACGGCTTCGAGCCGGCGGTGCGCGCCTTCATCGCCGCCGGTGGCCGCGGCCTGAACGTCACTGTGCCCTTCAAGCTGCAGGCCTACGCGCTGGCGCAGACGCGTTCCCCGCGCGCCGAGGCGGCGAAGGCGGTGAACACCTTGGCCTTCTCCGCCGCCGGCATCCATGGCGACAACACCGACGGCGTCGGCCTCGTCGCCGACCTGACGCGCAACCTCGGCGTGCCGCTGGCCGGCAGGCGGGTTTTGCTGCTCGGCGCCGGCGGCGCGGCGCGCGGCGTGCTGCTGCCGCTGCTGGAGCAGCAGCCGGCGCTGCTGCGCCTGGCCAACCGCACGGCGGACAAGGCGCGCGCGCTGCAGGCGGAATTCGCCGCGCGCGCCGCTGCCTGCCGGCTCGAGGCCGGCGGCTTCGCCGAACTCGCCGGGCGGGAGTTCGACCTGGTCATCAACGCCACGGCGGCCAGCCTGGCGGACGAGGCGCCGCCGCTGCCGCACGGGCTGTATGCGGCCGGCAGCCTCGCCTACGACATGGTCTACGGCCGCGAGACGCCGTTCCTGGCGGCGGCGCGGGCGCAGGGCGCGGCGCGGCTGGCCGACGGCCTCGGCATGCTGGTGGAGCAGGCGGCGGAATCCTTTTTCCTCTGGCGCGGCGTGCGGCCGCCGACCGCGCCGGTGCTGGCGCAGCTGCGTTCGGCATGAAGGCGGTGCATTTCTCCTGGCGCTGGCTGCGGCGCGGGCTCGCCGTCCTCGTCCTGCTGCTGCTGGCCTGGCAGGGCTGGTATCTCGGCTGGGTGGTGTGGTGGAAGTTCGTCAATCCGTCGACCACCAGCTTCATGTCGCTGCGGCTCGACGAACTGCGCGGGAAGGACCCGCGCGCCGGGCTGAAGCAGCAGTGGGTGCCCTATGAGCGCATTTCGGCCAACCTGAAGCGCGCGGTGGTCGCCGCCGAGGACGCCAAGTTCTCCGAGCATGAGGGCTTCGACTGGGAGGGCATCCAGAAGGCGCTGGAGAAGAACCAGAAAAAGGGCAGGATCGTCGCCGGCGGCTCGACGATTTCGCAGCAGCTGGCGAAGAACCTGTTCCTCTCCGCCTCGAAGACGCCCTGGCGCAAGGCGCAGGAGGCGGTCATCACGCTGATGCTGGAGGCGGTGCTGGACAAGCGGCGCATCCTCGAGATCTATCTCAACGTGGTGGAATGGGGCAATGGCGTGTTCGGCGCCGAGGCCGCCGCCCGCCACTACTACGGCACTTCCGCCGCCCAGGTCTCGGCCGAGCAGGCGGCGCGGCTGGCGGTGCTGCTGCCCAACCCGCGCAAGTTCGGCCGCCTGCCCAACTCGCCCTACCTCGCCGCCCGCAGCCAGGTCATCCTCGGCCGCATGAACGCCGCCGACATTCCCTGATTTTTTGATCGCTTCCGGCGATCAAATTCCTTACAATCCGCCATCCGCCGCGCTTCACGGCGCGGCCCATTCTTTTGCCGTGGGGCCATGGCCGACATCGAGGATCTCCGTCAGAGCGAAGACGTCCAGCAGGAACTGCGCGAAGTGCAGGAGCTGCTGGCGCGCCATCGCGTCGTCGAGGGCCTGGTGCACCGCCAGCAGATGCCGCGCCACGAGCTGGTCGAGAACCTGGTGCACAAGCAGCACATCGCCGAGCTGCGCCACAAGCTCGACGAGCTGCACCCGGCCGACATCGCCTACATCCTCGAGGCGCTGCCGCTCGACGAGCGCCTCTTCGTCTGGGACCTGGTCAAGGCCGACCGCGACGGCGAGATCCTGCTGGAAGTCTCCGATGCGGTGCGCGA
>CAJPFL010000055.1 GCA_905339315.1 Rhodocyclaceae bacterium | reverse complement strand
TACCAGACCGTAAGTCACCGGCCCCAATATTGACGAAAGCTTCACCGCCAGCCCCCACAGCCCGAAAAACTCGGCGCGCCGCGTGGCCGGGCTCAACAGCCCCACCAGCGCCCGCCCGGCGGATTGGCTGGCGCCCATGCATATTCCCGCGAGGTTTGCGGCGGCCCAGAACATGCCGGGGCCTTGCGCGCCCCAGGCCAGGCCGATCATCACGATCCAGCCGGCCAGCGTCAACGCGATGGTGGGAATATGGCCGATGCGGTCTTGCAGATGACCGAACAGAAAAGCGCCGACGGCAGCGGTGATGTTGACCACGAAGATCAGCATGATGGTTTGCTGAGTCGTGAAGTGCATCGCCTGTTGCGCATAGATGGCAGCGAGCGTGATCACCGCCTGGATGCCCGCCTGGTAAAACACGGTGCATATCAGAAAGCGCCGCAGGTCACGGTAATTCCTTGCGTGATCGAGTGTTTGTTTGAGCCGCGCAAAGGATTCCTGAGCAAGGTTGAGCCCTTGCAGATGCGGCTGCGGCACGGCGCGTTCCTTGAGGAACAGGAAGGTGGGCAGGCTGGAAATCGCGAACAGCACGGCGGTAATCAGCATGGTCACGGGCACGAAGTCCGCAGCGTGCTGGCCGCGTGCCTGCGCCCAGTTCACGTATGCGAGGCAGGCGCCCAGGCTCACCAGGCCGCCGACATATCCCAGGCTCCACCCCCATCCGGATACCTTGCCAAGCGCGCGCCCGCGCGCCAGCTCCGGCAGGAAGGCCGCCACCAGGCTCTCGCCGCTGCCGAAAAAGAAATTGGAAAGCACGATCAGCGGAATGGCGAGCCACAGGCTGCCCGGTCCCGCAAACGCGAGCAGCGCTGTAAACACGACACAGCCGATGGTGGTCAGCGCCAGCAGCTTCTTCTTGGCGGCATACGCATCCGCATACGCCCCGATGACCGGCGCAGTGATCATGATCGCGGCATAGGAAACTGCCAGCGCTGCCGTCCACGCGAACGTCGCCCACGGCTGGTTGCCCGCCACCACCGAGACGAAGTAGGCATTGAAAATGGCGGTGATGACCACCGTGGTGTAGCCGGAGTTGGCGAAGTCGTACATGGCCCACGCCCATACTTCGCGGGGCGTGACGGTTTTGGCTAGGGAATGGCGCATGGTTTTTCTTGACGGTCGTAAGCGAGCGGCGGATATTGTTGACCATTACCGCAATAAACCCAAACAATTCATTAGCGCCTTGGTATCCGACCATCCCCTCCCCCATGCAGGGGGAGGGCCAGGGAGGGGGTAGAAGCCCCAACTCTTCACTATTCTACCCCCATCCTAACCTTCCCCCTGCGAGGGAGAAGGAATTGCACCGGCGAGATACGGTTTTCCTGGAGCAAGCGAGGGAGTGCATGGTGAACGCGCGGAACGACACCTCCAGCACGCTGCTGACCACCATCCGGCAGCTCGCCGCCGAATTGCACGCGCGTCCCGAAACAGCCATTGCAGCGACCCTGGACAGCTCACTGGAACGGGATCTGGGCTTCGACAGCCTCGGGCGGGTGGAACTACTCACGCGCATTGAGCAAACCTTCGGGGTCAGCCTGCCGGAACAGGTATTTGCCACTGCCGAAACGCCGCGCGATTTGCTGCAGGCGGTTCTGGCCGCCGCACCTGTCACGGTGCCAACCACGGGCGTGCAGAGAATCGAAGCCCCGGTGTGGGTGCAGGCCGTGCCGACGGATGCGGTTACACTGCCGGAGGTGCTGGATTGGCATGTGCGCGCGCATCCGGAGCGCACGCACATTACGCTGCTGGACTCGGAGGGAAACGAAACCGCATTGTCCTATGCCGCGCTGCACGACGGCGCACAGGAAACCGCTGCGGGACTGCTGGAACGCGAATTGCAGCCCGGCCAGTCCGTGGCGATCATGCTGCCCACCAGCCGTGAATATTTCTGCTGCTTCCTCGGCGTGCTGCTGGCAGGTGGAGTCCCCGTTCCCATCTACCCCCCTGCCCGCCCCGCACAGATCGAGGACCATCTGCGACGCCATGCAGGAATACTCTCCAACGCGCGCGCCACCATGCTGATTGCGGTATCCGAGGCGAAGCCCGTGGCGCGGCTGCTGCGCGCACAGGTGGAATCGCTGCGCATGATTGTCACGATGGCCGAGCTATCCGGGGCCGGCCGCGCGCCAGGCATCCCGCTCAAGCCAGAGAACATCGCGCTGATCCAGTACACCTCCGGTAGCACCGGCAATCCCAAGGGGGTCGTGCTGACCCATGCAAACCTGCTGGCAAACATCCGCGCAATGGGGCAGGCGGTGCAGGCCAGTTCCACGGACATGTTCGTGAGCTGGCTGCCGCTGTACCACGACATGGGCCTGATCGGAGCCTGGCTGGGCAGCCTGTACCATGCTTTCCCGCTGGTGGTGATGTCGCCGCTCAGCTTTCTGGCGCGCCCGGAGCGCTGGCTGTGGGCGATCCACAAGCACCGCGGTACGCTTTCCGCCTCCCCCAACTTCGGCTTTGAGCTGTGCCTGCGCAAGATCCCGGATGCGGCTCTCGAAGGGCTGGACCTGTCGAGCTGGCGCATGGCCTTCAACGGCGCCGAGCCAGTCAGCCCGGAAACCATCGCCCATTTCGCGCAACGCTTCGGCCGCTACGGCTTGCACCCGCAGGCGATCGCGCCGGTATACGGATTGGCCGAATGTGCGGTGGGGCTGGCGTTCCCGCCGCCCGGACGCGGGCCGCTGATCGACTGCATCAGGCGCGACAGCTTCATGCGCACCGGCCATGCGGAACCCGCCGGCAGCGATGAGGCGGATGTGTTGCGCATCCCGGCATGCGGACACCCGCTTCCCGGCCACGAGATCAGGATAGTGGATGCCACCGGCCACGAACTGGGTGAACGCATGGAAGGGCATCTCGAATTCAAGGGGCCGTCCGCTACCAGCGGCTACTTCCGCAACCCGGAGCAGACACGACTGCTGTTTCACGGCGAATGGCTGGACTCCGGCGATTTCGCCTATCTGGCGGGGGGCGATGTTTACCTGACCGGCCGATCAAAAGACATCATCATTCGCGCCGGGCGCAACATCTACCCCTATGAACTCGAACAAGCCGTGGGCAATATCCCCGGCATCCGCAAAGGCTGCGTCGCGGTTTTCGGCAGCCCCGACCCCGCGGCCGGCACTGAGCGCCTGGTGGTGCTGGCCGAAACACGCGAGACCGCACCCGCACAACTGGAACCTCTGCGCGAACGGATCAACGCGCTGACGCTGGACATACTGGGGACGCCCGCAGACAACATCGTGCTTGCGCCGGTCCACACCGTGCTCAAGACATCGAGCGGCAAGATCCGGCGCGCGGCCTGCCGTGAATTGTTCGAGAAAGGCGCAGCGCCCACGCGCGCGGTATGGTGGCAGGTCGCGCGTATCGCATGGGCCGGCATATTGCCGCAATTGCGCCGCGGTGCCCGCGTGGCAGCGGATGTCAGCTATGCCGCATATACCTGGGTGCTGTTCTCTCTGCTCGCGCCTCTGACCTGGCTGGCTGCCGTTCTGTCGCCCCGCCCCGCCTGGAGCTGGGCGGCAAGCCGCACGAGTGCGCGGCTGTTTGCACGCCTGACAGGAACACCCATTCTGGTCCGCGGCCTGGAAAACCTGACACCCGACACACCCTGCGTGCTGGTGGCCAACCATGCCAGCTATCTCGATGGTATCGTGCTCGTCGCCGCCCTGCCGGGCAAACTCAGCCACGCCGGATACTTCAGTTTCGTGGCCAAGCGCGAACTGGTGGAGAGTTTTATTCCGCGCATTTATCTTGAGCACATCGGTTCGGATTTCGTCGAGCGGTTCGAATCACAGCGCAGCGTGGAAGACGTGAAACAAGTCGCGCTCTCCCTGCAATCCGGTCGCAGCCCGGTGTTTTTTCCGGAGGGCACATTCAGCCGCATCCCCGGCCTGATGCCATTCCGCATGGG
>CAJPFL010000054.1 GCA_905339315.1 Rhodocyclaceae bacterium | reverse complement strand
TGATGGCCGCCGATGCCGAGGCGCTGCAGCGGGTGAAGGACGTCGGTCCGGTGGTGGCCGAGAGCATCGCCGGCTTCTTCGCCGAGCCGCACAACCGCGAGGTGATTGCGCGGCTGGAGCAGGCCGGCGTGCACGGACGCGCCGAACCCCCGCAGGCCGGGTCGCACACCGTGCTGCAGGGACTGACTTTTGTCCTGACCGGGGCGCTGCCGCGGCTGACGCGCGAAGAGGCCGGGGCGCTGATCGAGGCGGCCGGCGGCAAGGTCAGCGGCTCGGTGTCGAAGAAAACCGATTACGTCGTCGCCGGCGGGGACGCCGGCTCGAAGCTGGACAAGGCCCGCGCGCTGGGCGTTGCCGTCATCGACGAGGATGGCCTGCGCCGGCTGCTGGGTAGCTGAAACCAAATGGAGTTCCACAGATGAAGAAAATCACCAAGGCCGTCTTTCCCGTCGCCGGCATGGGCAGCCGCTTCCTGCCGGCCACCAAGGCCAGCCCGAAGGAGATGATGCCGATCGTCGACAAGCCCCTCATCCAGTACGCGGTGGAGGAGGCGGTGGCCGCCGGCATCACCGACATGGTGTTCATCACCGGGCGCAACAAGCGCGCCATCGAGGACCACTTCGACAAGGCCTACGAGATGGAGGCGGAGCTGGAATTGCGCGGCAAGAACGAACTGCTGCGGCTGGTCCAGGAGACCGTGCCGGCGCACATCAACTGCATCTACATCCGCCAGGCCGAACCGCTCGGCCTGGGCCATGCCGTGCTGTGCGCCGCGCCGGTGGTCGGCGACGAGCCGTTCGCCGTCCTGCTGGCCGACGACCTCATCGATGCGGAGCCGCCGGTGCTGCGGCAGATGGTCGATGCGTTCGGCGAGCATGAGAGCAGCCTGCTCGGCGTGCAGACCGTGCCCTTTGCCGATACCGGCGCCTACGGCATCGTCAGTGTCGACCCGGGTGCGAACGGCGCGCAGCAGGTGACGGCGATCGTCGAGAAGCCGGCGCCGGAACAGGCCCCCTCCAATCTGGCCGTGATCGGGCGCTACATTCTCACGCCGCGCATTTTTCACCACCTGCGCCGCGTGCAGGCCGGCACCGGCGGCGAGATCCAGCTGACCGACGCCATCGCCGCCCTGCTCGGCGAAGAGACCGTGCTGGCCTTTCCCTTCCACGGCATTCGCTACGATTGCGGTTCCAAGCTCGGCTACCTGAAGGCGACCATCGCCTTCGGCCGCAAGCATCCCGAGGTCGGCCAGGCCTTTACCGAGTACCTCGCCGGCCTGAACATCGGGGCCCGCCCGTGACGCTTTCGGCAGCGGAAGCGCAGCGGATCTTCGCAGCGGCCGACCTCGTCGTCTCCGAGCAGGATGCGGCCCTGGCGGTGCGGCGCGTGGCAGGCGAGATCGCCGACGCCCTGAGTGCTTCCCACCCGCTGGTGCTGTCCGTCATGGGCGGCGCGGTGATCTTCACCGGCCAGCTGCTGCCGCTGCTGCGCTTCCCCCTGGAGTTCGACTACCTGCACGTCACCCGCTACGGCGACACGACCACCGGCGGCGAGCTTTCCTGGATCGTCGCGCCGCGCGCCAACATCGCCGGCCGCACGGTGCTGGTGCTGGATGACATCCTCGATGAAGGCATCACCCTCGCCGCCATCAAGCGGCGCCTGCTCGAGCAGGGAGCGAAGGACTGCCGCATCGCCGTCTTCGCCGACAAGGATCTCGGCCGCGAGAAGCCGGTCAGGGCGGATTTCACCGGCGTGCATCTGCCCAACCGCTACGTCTTCGGCTTCGGCATGGACGTCAAGGGCGCCTGGCGCAACCTGCCGGCGGTGTATGCGGTGAGGGAGTCGTAGCGGGTTTCAGCCGTAGATCTTGCACATCAGCGGCACGGCCGTGCGCGGCGCGGTGGCGCCGATGATGAAGAACAGCAGGGCGACGGCGGCGAGGATCAGCGCCAGACGATGCCGGCGGATGAAGCCCCGCATGCTGTCCGGTCCCGTTCCTATGCGGCCTCGCGCCCGGCGCGGCGGCGCTCGTGTTCCTTCAGGTGGCGCTTGCGCAGGCGGATCGACTTCGGGGTGATCTCGACCAGCTCGTCATCGGCAATGAATTCCACCGCGCTCTCCAGCGTGATCTGGATCGGCGGCACCAGCACGATGGCCTCGTCCTTGCCGGAGGAACGGACGTTGGTGAGCTGCTTGGTCTTGACGGGGTTCACCACCAGGTCGTTGTCGCGGCTGTTGATGCCGATGATCATGCCTTCATACAGGGCTTCGCCCGGGCTGACGAACATCCGGCCGCGTTCCTGCAGCTTCCACAGGGCGTAGGCGACGGCATCGCCCTGCTCGGCGGAGATGAGCACGCCGTTGCGGCGCTCGGCGATGTCGGCCTTCATCGGGCCGTAATCGTCGAAGACGTGGCTCATGATGCCGGTGCCGCGCGTCATGGTGAGAAACTCTCCCTGGAAGCCGATCAGGCCGCGCGCCGGGATGCGGTACTCCAGTCGCACGCGACCCTTGCCGTCGGGCTGCATGTCCTGCAGGTCGCCGCGGCGCTCGCCGAGCGCCTGCATTACGGCGCCCTGATTGGCCTCCTCGCAGTCCACGGTAAGGAACTCGAACGGCTCGCATTTCACGCCGTCGATCTCCTTGAGCACGACGCGCGGGCGCGAGACGGCCAGCTCATAGCCTTCGCGGCGCATGTTTTCGAGCAGAATCGTGAGGTGCAGCTCGCCGCGACCGGAGACGAGAAACACGTCGGCATCCTCTGTTTCCTCAAGCTTCATGGCGACGTTGCTCATCAGCTCGCGGTGCAGGCGCTCGCGCAGCTGGCGGCTGGTGACGTACTTGCCTTCCTTGCCGGCGAGCGGCGAGGTGTTGACCTGGAAATTCATCGTCAGCGTCGGTTCGTCGACGGTCAGCAGGGGCAGGGCCGCCGGCTGGTCCGGGTCGCAGAGCGTCACGCCGATGCCGACTTCCTCGATGCCGTTGATGAGGACGATGTCGCCGGCCTCGGCAACATCGGTCAGCACGCGCTCGAGCCCCCTGAAGACCTGCACCTGGTTGACGCGCGCCTTGAGGGGCTCGTCGTCCTCGGGGCCGTTCATGAGCAGCACGTTCTGCAGCGGGCCGAGGCGCCCGCGCGTGATGCGCCCGATGCCGATGCGGCCGACGTAGGTGGAGTAGTCGAGCGAGCAGATGCGCAGCTGCAGCGGGCCCTCGGCATCCACCTCGGGCTGCGGCACGTGCTTCAGGATGGCCTCGAACAGCGGGCGCATGTCGCTGCCAGGCTTGTCCGCCTCCAGCATGGCATAGCCGTTCAGGGCCGAGGCGAACACCACCGGGAAGTCGAGCTGCTCCTCGGTGGCGCCGAGCT
This sequence comes from Rhodocyclaceae bacterium, assembly GCA_905339315.1. Lineage (GTDB taxonomy): Bacteria > Pseudomonadota > Gammaproteobacteria > Burkholderiales > Rhodocyclaceae > Desulfobacillus. The sequence goes on along the minus strand of CAJPFL010000054.1, from coordinate 19,167 downwards.
TGTCGAAGAGATCGAAGGTGTGATTGATGACCCAGTCCGGACGCGCGCCGGGACGGTCGATCTTGTTGATGACGACGATCGGCTTCAGGCCCAGCGCCAGCGCCTTGCGGGTGACGAAGCGGGTCTGCGGCATCGGACCCTCGACGGCGTCGACCAGCAGCAGCACGCCGTCCACCATCGACAGCACGCGCTCGACCTCGCCGCCGAAGTCGGCGTGGCCCGGGGTGTCGACGATGTTGATGTGCGTACCCTCGAACTCGATGGCGCAGTTCTTGGCCAGGATGGTGATGCCGCGCTCCTTTTCCAGGTCGTTGGAGTCCATGACGCGTTCCTCCAACTGCTGGTGGGCGGCGAAGGTGCCGGACTGCCTGAGGAGCTGGTCGACCAGCGTGGTCTTGCCGTGGTCGACGTGGGCGATGATGGCGATGTTGCGGATGGCGCGTGTCATTGTGCAGTGCGGCAAAAAAAAGTCCGCCAGTATAACACCTCGGCGATGAAAGACGATGCGTCATGTTAGAATCATCGACACCATGAACCGTTCACAAAATACATAGAATCAAATGCTTGCAATCATAGGTGGCAGCGGCCTGACGCAGCTGGCGAATCTGGCGGTGGAACGACGGGAAGTGGTGCGCACTCCCTACGGCGAACCCTCCGGGCCGCTCATCTTCGGACGCCTCTGCGACCAGCCGGCGGTGTTCATTGCCCGCCACGGCTATGGCCACACCATTCCCCCGCACGAAGTGAATTACCGCGCCAACCTCTGGGCGTTGAAGCAGGCCCATGCCAGCAGCATCGTTTCGATCGCTTCGGTCGGCGGCATACGCGCCGATCTTGGCCCCGGCACGCTGGTCATTCCGCACCAGATCATCGACTACACCTGGGGTCGCAAGGCCACCTTCCACGAGGGCGGCAACGCGCCGGTGGTGCATATCGACTTCACCCAACCCTACGATCCCGAGCTGCGGCAGGTGCTGCTGGCGGCGGCGAGAGACGCTGGCCAGGGGGTGGTCGACGGCGGTGTCTATGCGGCGATGCAGGGGCCGCGCCTGGAGACGGCCGCGGAGATTGACCGCCTCGAACGCGACGGCGCGGACCTTGTCGGCATGACCGGCATGCCGGAGGCGGCGCTGGCGCGCGAACTGGAACTGCCGTATGCCGCCATCACCGTGGTGTCGAATCACGCCGCAGGGCGCGGGGACAGCAAGCTTGGCATCCAGTTCGCCAGCCTGGAAGACATCCTGCGCGAATCGATGGAGCGGGTGCGGCGCATCATCGAGATGATCTGCCTGGACGGCAAGTGATCCGGGAGATCCTGCGCATGGGCGACCCGCGCCTGCTGGAGAAGGCACGGCTGGTGGAGGCCTTCGGCACGCCCGAGCTGCGGGCGCTGGTCGCCGACATGCAGGACACCATGCGCGCCGCCAACGGCGCTGGGCTGGCGGCGCCGCAGATCGGCGTCGGCCTGCGTGTGGTGATCTTCGGCCTGGAGTCGAATCCCCGTTATCCGCAGGCCGAGCCGGTGCCGTTCACGATTCTGGTCAATCCGGTGCTGACGCCGCTTGTCGATGAACTGGAAGAAGGCTGGGAGGGGTGTCTCTCGGTGCCCGGGCTGCGCGGCGTGGTGCCGCGCTGGACGCATCTGGGATACCGCGGCTTCGATCCCGAAGGCGCCCTGATCGAGCGCGAGGCGACAGGTTTCCATGCCCGCGTCGTGCAGCATGAGTGCGACCACCTCGACGGCATCCTCTACCCGATGCGCATCCGCGACTTCACCCGGTTCGGTTACACCGAAGTGCTTTTCCCTGACGCGGATATTCCCGAGGACTGATCAAAGGAAGATGCAGGATGCCAGGTGGCTGGCGAGTTCCTTGTCGCTGGACTTGGTGTAGTCCTTCTCGAAACGGTCCGAGACGAGGCCGGCGGTGGGGCCGTCCAGCTTCTCGTTGAGCAACCCCATGAAGGCAGGCGGCGCGACAAGGATGAACCGGCCCGCCTGACCGCTGCTGCGAGCGTGATTCAGCTCGCGCGCCAGTTCCTGGGCGAAATGACGCGCCTCATTGGTTTTCGGGTCGGTTTTCGGCTGGCTGGCGCGATGGCCGTTGCCCGGGCTGTGCATCTGGCCGGGTCTGTCGCTGACGAGATCGGAAGCTTTCTCCCGGCTTTCCGGGTGCTTCAGGTCCTTGACGACCACGAGCCCCTTCTTGGGACCGGTATTCGCATAGAGCTTGGCTTGGCTGGCGTTGGCGACGAGGATCCAGGTCGTGGACATGTAGGTACTCCCTTGAAGATGCTAGACTTATTTCAAACGACTGAATACGATGTTTCAGTTTGTCACAAAACGGAGTTTCAGAGAAGGCTAATGCCGGCGTCAGCTGGCGTTATGCCGGAACTAAAACGGAGTTCCAGAGAAGGCTAATGCCGGCGCCAGCTGGCGTTATGCCGGAACTAAAACGGAGTTTCAGAGAAGGCTAATGCCGGCGACAGCTGGCGTTATGCCTCCACACAAAAAGCGCTGCTAGAGGCGCTCCGCCCCGAGGGGTCCGGAACAGGCAAGAGAGGGTAAAGACAGCCATGTTTCTTTTCAGCAAAGCGGAAGATTCGTCCCGTCTCAAGCAATTGCGGGCGCTGTCGCTGTTTTCAACCTTGAACCCGCGCGAATTGAAGACCGTGGATGGCCTGTTGCACGAACGCAGCTTCCTGCAGGACGAGGTGATATTCGATCAGGGCGAGGAGGGCCAGGCGCTCTACATCATCGAGTCCGGCAAAGTGCTGATCTGCCGGCAAGGCCAGTCAGCCCTCGGCAAGATCGCCGAACTCGGCGCCGGCCGTCTTTTCGGTGAACTGGCGCTGCTCGACAACTCGCCGCGTGTGGCGCAGGCCCGCGCAGTCGAGGGGTGCACGCTGGCGGTGTTGTTCCGTGCCGACTTTCTCGGTCTGCTGGAAACCCACGCCGTCATTGCCTCGAAAATTTCCCTGCAGCTGGCGCGCCACATCGGCCAGCGCCTGCGCGAAACGGTCAACGCGCCGGGGAGCCAGTCGGAATGAACCGCAGCTCGGGACCGGTGGTCTGGATTGCCATCATCGCATCGACTTGCCTGCTGCTGTTCCTCTTCAAGAAGATCCTCTGGCTGGTCGTGCCCTTCATGCTGGCCTTGATCATCTACTACTTTCTGCAGCCGGCGACGCACCGGCTGGTACTGCACGGCCTGAGCCGCAAGGCTGCGGCCGCCATCACCGGCGGCGGCTTCATTGCGCTGCTGCTGCTTTGCGCGGCCCTGCTTTTCCCCTGGGTCAGCTCGCATGCCGTCGGCTGGCAGGTTTCGCTGGCGCGCTACGTCGAGGGCGGCAGCCTGCTGTTGCAGAAGACGATGAAGGGGCTGGAGGCGCAGTTTTCCTTCCTGGAGCGGGCCAGCCTCAGCCGCAACGTCAGCGAGCAGATCGCCACCTTTACCGAGACCTTTGCCCAGCACTACCTGGCCGATCTCGTCGTGACGCTGGCGGCCTGGCTGCCGTCGCTGCTGCTGGCGCCCTTCCTGGCCTTCTTCTTCCTGCGGGACGGGCGCCGCTTCACGAAGTTCATCGGCAATGCCGTGCCGAATGCCTTCTTCGAGCGCACGCTCTACCTGATGCACGAAATGGACAAGACGGCGCGTGCCTATTTCCAGGGACTGATCAGCCTGACCATTCTCGATACCATCGCCCTGGCCATCGGCCTGTGGATAATCGGCCTCTCAGGCGCCTTGATGCTGGGCCTCGTCTGCGCCGTGCTGGCCTGGATTCCCTATGTCGGCTCGATCCTGGGTTGCCTGCTGGTGGTGCTGGTGGCCGCGACGGATTTTCCGCTCGATCCGTGGATGGCCTACGGCGCCATCATTGTCTTCATCCTGGTGCGGCTGCTCGACGACTTTGTCTTCATGCCGCTCACCATCGGCCGCAGTTTGCGCATGCATCCGCTGCTCACGGTGCTGATGATCTTCGTCGGCGGCGCGGTGGCGGGCGTACCCGGCCTGATGCTGGTGCTGCCGCTGCTCGGCATTGCGATGGTGGTCGGGGAGACGGTCGGCATGATCGTCACCGACCCGCGCCTGCAGGCGCGCCATGCCTACGCACGCAGCCTCAGGGCGCGGCAGGCGGCGGCCGACCTGCAGTCCTAGGCTTGTTGCAATGTGGCCGGCAATGCCGGCAGCGTGACGCGGGCAACCAGTCCGCCGCCTTCGCGCGGCAGCAGGTCGAAGCGCCCGCCATGGCCGCGCGCCACGCGCTCGACAATGGCCAGGCCGAGTCCGGCGCTGGCGGCGCCGGTGCGCGCTGTTTCCAGCCGGGTGAACGGCTGCTTGAGGCGCTCGGCCTCCTCGGGCGGTATGCCCGGGCCGCGGTCCATCACTTCCAGGATGATGTACTCCCCCTCGCGCCGCGTCTGCACTTCGACCGGGGCGTTTCCGCCGCCATGGCGCAGCGCATTGTTGATGAGGTTGGCGGCCAGGCGCAGCAGGGCGAGCGGGCGCAGCATGAGCGCCGGCAATTCGGCCAGGTGCAGCTCGATGCGGGCGCCACGGCGCATCAGCGGTTCGGCGATATGGGCAAGCACGCTGTTGAGGTCGGTCGGCTCCGGCGGCTCGCCCTCGGTGTTGCGGGCGAAGTCGAGGAACTGGCGGATGATCTTGTCGATCTCCTCGATGTCGGCGCTGATGCCTTCGCGCATGGCGTCGTCCGGGCTCATTTCCGCCGCGAGACGCAGCCGCGTCAGCGGCGTGCGCAGGTCGTGCGAGATGCCGGCGAGAATCAGGGCGCGGTCTTCGTCGAGGCGGGCAAGCTCGCTCGACATCTGGTTGAAGGCATGCGTCACCCGGCGGATTTCGCCCGGGCCGGTTTCCGCCAGCTGCGGCGGCTGTCGGCCCTGGCCGATGTCGCGCGCGGCGGCGGCGAGGGCCTTGAGCGGCCGGGCGACGCGGAACATGATGAGATAGGCCCCTGCCAGCGCCAGCAGCAGGACCGCCGCGCCCCAGCCCAGCCACTCCTGTGAAAGGCTGCGCTCGACGCGCTCGCGCGGCAGCATCACCCAGTACTCGTCGTCCCCCTCGATGCGGAAGCTGACCCAGAAGCCCGCTTCGCCGTCGCGATCCACGGAGATGCGCGTGTCGCCGCCAAGCTGCCGGCGCACCTCGGCGGCGACCATTTGCAGGAACACGGCGCGCTCGGGCAGGGGGGCGACCTTTTCCTCATCCTCCGCAGGGTAGACGCGGATGCCCTCGCGGTCCGACAGCTCGATGAGCAATTCGAGCCGCTTGTCCGGCTGCGTGGTGAGCAGGGCGGCACGCGTGAGATTCACCACGCTGACCACCATCCGGGCAAGTTCCCGCGCGCGCGGTTCGCGTTCGGCGCGGGCGAATATCGCCGCCCAGGCCATGACCGCCAGGACCATCAGTCCGGCGATCAGCAGGAAGGTTCGCCAGAGCAGGCTTTGCGGCAACAAATGCATTTCCGGGTGGCAAGAAAGGCCGCGCAGGCGGCCGGCAAGTGGTCAGCCCCCGACCCGGGCGTGGGACCGGGCCGGGCCGTCATGACTCGTTCCGGGTTCCGTCGGGAACGAAAACATAGCCGAACCCCCAAACGGTCTGGAGATAGCGCGGCCTGGACGGATCGTCCTCGACCAGCTTGCGCAGGCGCGAGACCTGCACGTCGATGGCGCGGTCGAAGACCTCGTACTCGCGGCCGCGCGCAAGCTCCATCAGCTTGTCGCGCGAGAGCGGCTGGCGCGGATGCTGCAGCAGCACCCTGAGCACGGCGAATTCGCCGGTGGTCAGGGTGTGCTGCTTGCCCTTGCGCGTCAGGATGCGCGTGGCAAGGTTGACAGAGACGGCGCCGAAGCCGACCTCGCCTTCCTCCGCGGCAGGTGCGCCGGCCGGCGGCGGGGCGGCGCGCCGGCGCAGCACGGCGTGGATGCGCGCCACCAGTTCGCGCGGATTGAATGGCTTCGGCAGGTAGTCGTCGGCGCCCATTTCCAGGCCGACGATGCGGTCAACGTCGTCGCCCTTGGCGGTGAGCATGATGATCGGCGTTGCGTCCTTGCCGCCGCGCAGGCGACGACAGACGGACAGGCCGTCTTCTCCGGGCATCATGAGATCGAGCACCAGCAGATCATAGTGCTCGCGCGCCAGCGCCTTGTCCATGGCGGCGGCGCCGTCCGCGGCCCGGACGGCGAAGCCCTGCTCGCCGAGGTAGCGTTGCAGCAATTCCCGCAGCCGCTGGTCGTCGTCGACGACGAGGATCTTCTGTTTGCTTTCAGCCATGGGCGAATCGTACCGGGAGCAGACCCGGCCTGCCAGCCGGACTTTGGTAAGCGCATGTTGCCGCAGGTGGGGGCGGTAACAAAATTTTACAAAGGGCCCCGTTTCGTTCGCAGACTGCTTACATACGCTGCCTAGGATGGCACCAACGCCTGGCCAAACAGGCGCCAACAACGGAATGCCCATCAAATTCATGAGGAGAACGGAATGAAACCCTTGTTTGTCAGCATGCTTCTGGCCGGCATGGCCACCCTTTGGCTTTCCTCGCCGGCCTTGGCCCGTCCCCAGGACCCGGGCGTGAATGCCCGCCAGCATCACCAGCAGCAGCGTATCGGCCAGGGCGTGCGCTCCGGGGAACTGAACCGAAACGAGACGCGCCGCCTGGAACGGGAGCAGCGCCATATCCGCCAGGAAGAGCGAAGCTACAAGTCGGACGGAGTGCTGACCCGCGCCGAGCGCGCCGACCTGCACCATGACCAGAACCGTGCCAGCCGCCATATTTACATGGAAAAGCACGATGGACAGCAAAGCCAGGGCTGGCACAATAGCGCCATGCGCGATCCCGGCGTCAATGCGCGCCAGCAAAACCAGCATGGCCGCATCCGCGGTGGCTCGCAAGACGGCAGCCTGACGCGTGATGAATCAAGGGATCTGCGTGCCGAACAGAAGGATATCCGCGTCGAGGAGCGGCAATACAAGTCGGATGGCATGCTGACCCGGAGCGAGCGCCGGGATCTGCAACAGGACCTGAATGCCGCCAGTCGGCACATTTATCAGGAAAGGCATGACGCCGACCGGCGTTTTTGATCGATCCAGGAGAGGACACCGGGACGGACAGGAATGGAAACCATGAAACGCCTTGTTGTCCTCGCAGGTCTCCTCTCCGCTCTGGCGGCAAGCCTGCCCGCCCAAGCCCAGCCCGGCGAGCGTCCGGGCCGCTTCGAGCGAATCCAGCAGCGCGATGCCCAGCAGCAGCGTGAATTCCGGCGCGAGCAGGAATTGCAGCGCCGCCAGCTGCAGCGCCATGAACACGAGCATCGTCGCGAGCGGATGACGCCGGAGGAGCGCCAGCAGCTGCGCCGCGACATCCGCGAGCACGGCCGTGATGTTTACCGCGACCGCCCGCGCCGCTTCTGATGCAGCCCACATTCAGGTCCTGATCAAATCCGGAGGCATCCATGATGCGCACCACAGGTCTGCATTTCACCGTTTTGGCCGCCGCCATGGCGCTGTCGCTTCCCGTGCTCGCAGCGGAAGTCAGAAGCCCGCCTGCAGCCAGCCCGAAACGCCAGGACTCGCAGCAGCTGATGAAGGACGATGTCCTGAAGCATATCGATGACAAGATCCGCATCCTCCAGGAGGCCAAAACCTGCGTCCGCGCAGCAAAGGACATGAAGGACATGTCGGACTGCCATGCGCAGGAAAGAAGGAAGTCGAAGGCACTCAGGGAGCAGGCGCGTGCGAACGTCCTCGGCCAGAAGGCCAAGCGCGGCGACGCGCCGGCTTCCGCGCCAGCTTCCGCACCGGCTCCCGGAGCGAAATAGGACCCCTGCTTTTCGGAAGGAGGGCGCCGTGGAAATGAAGCTGGTGAATGCCGGCAAGCTGCGCGCCATCGGCTACGACGCCGGAGGGCGTATCCTGCGCGTCGAGTTCGACGACCGCAGGCTGGTCGAGTATGCCGGCGTGCCGTCCGAGACCTGGCGGCGCCTGAGCACCGCCGGCTCGATGTGGAGCTTCTTTCGAGACAATATCGAGGATGAGTACGCGGCAAGGCGCGTGAAATAGAAAGTCAGTCCTTGCAATACGGCGGACGGCGCTGCGCCATCGGGTAAAATCCCGCACGTGAAACTCCTTGCCCTCGAATCCTCCACCGAACTGCTTACCGTCGCCCTCTCCTTCGATGGCCGGATCGTCGAGCGGCAGAGCCCGCACGGCCTCTCCCATTCTGAAACCGCCCTGCCGCTGGTGCGCGCCCTGCTTGATGAGCAGGGGGTGACGCTGGCCGACCTGGACGTCATTGCCTTTGGCGCCGGCCCGGGCGCATTCACCGGACTGCGTCTGGCTTGCAGCGTGGCACAGGGGCTGGCCGTCGGCGCCGGCCTGCCCGTCATCGGCATCGGCAGCCTCGAGGTGCTGGCGCTGGGGGAGGGCGACGGCTTGATATACGCCTGCACCGATGCGCGCATGCACGAGGCCTATTGCGCCGCCTTCCGCGTGTGCGGCGAAGATGTGGAGACGGTTCTGGCTCCCGTCGTGGCCGCGCCGGAGGGGGCGCCGCTGCCGCCCGGCCAGGGCTGGCGCGGCTGCGGCAGCGGCTTTGCCGCCTATGGCGATCGTTTGCAGCTGCGGCTGGGGGGCTGTCTCGCCGCGATTCACGAACAGGCCCGGCCGCGCGCCGGGGCCGTGGCCCGCCTCGCGGCGCAGCGCTTCGCGCGCGGTCAGGCAGAGGACGCCGCCCTGGCAGCACCGCGCTACGTGCGCGACAAGATTGCACTGACGACCCGGGAACGCCTGGCGGCGGGAGGCCTGAAGTGAGCGCGGTTCTGCAAACCGCGCCGCTCCTGGCGCCAATGCAGGCAGGGGAAATCGACGCCGTGCTCGCCATCGAGCAGCAGGCCTATCCTTTCCCCTGGACGCGCGCCAATTTCACCGACTCCCTCGCCGCCGGCTACAGCGCCTGGTGCTGCCGCATCGAGGGCGAACTGGTCGGCTATGCCGTCATGATGCTGGTGCTCGACGAGGCGCACCTGCTCAACGTCACCGTCGCGCCGGACTGGCAGCGGCGCGGCTACGGCCTGCTCATCATGGGCCACCTGTTCGACGTGGCGCGCGGGCACGGGGCGAGGCGCATGTTTCTCGAGGTGCGTCCTTCCAATGCGCCGGGGCAGGGACTGTACCAGCGGCTGGGATTCGGGATGATCGGCCGCCGGCGCGGCTACTACCCGGCCGGCGAGGGGCGCGAGGATGCCGTGGTGATGGCACTGACTTTATGACGCGACGCGACAGCATCCTGCGCGAGATCGGCCTGGCGCCGCTGTGGCGGCTGCGCAACAAGCCTGTCGCCAAGGTAGCAGCGCCGGCGGAGGCCCTGCAGCTTCCGCCTGCAATGCCGGCGGAGGACGAGCGGGCGCGGCGCATCGCCGCCATGGGCTGGGATGAATTGCGCACGGCGGTGGCCGAATGCCGCGACTGCCGCCTGTGCGAGCAGCGCAAGCAGGCGGTGCTCGGCGTCGGCGATGCCGTGGCCGACTGGCTGTTCGTCGGCGAGGGGCCGGGTGCCGAGGAAGACGAGCGCGGCGAGCCCTTCGTCGGCCAGGCCGGCAGGCTGCTCGATGCCATGCTGGCGGCCATCGACCTGCAGCGCGGCAGGAAGGTTTATATCGGCAATGTCGTGAAGTGCCGCCCACCCGGCAACCGCACGCCGGAGCCGGAGGAAACGGCTGCCTGCTTCCCCTACCTGCAGCGGCAGATCGAACTGATCCGGCCGAAGCTGATCGTCGCGCTGGGCAAGCCGGCGGCGGAGACGTTGCTCAACGCCGAAGTGAAGGTCGGTGCCGCGCGCGGCCGTCTGTTCGACTACCGCGGCATCCCGCTGATCGTCACCTATCACCCGGCCTACCTGCTGCGCAACCTGCCGGACAAGGCCAAGGCCTGGGAAGACCTCTGCTTCGCGCGGCGCACCCTGCAAGGGCTGAACGATGTCGGCGGGTAAGGAAGGCTCGGTCAGGGCCATCCTCTATGCCCTCGGCGCCAACTTCGGCATCGCCGTGTCAAAGTTCGGCGCTGCCTGGTGGACGAACTCCGGTTCCATGCTGGCAGAGGCCATCCATTCGACGGCCGATTGCGTGAACCAGCTCCTGTTGCTGCTTGGCATGAGGGAGGCGAGGCGGCCCGAGAGCGCCGACCATCCACTCGGGCATCACCGCGTCACCTACTTCTGGTCGATGATCGTGGCGCTGCTGCTGTTCTTCATGGGCGGCGCCTTCTCCGTATATGAGGGCATCGAGCGCCTGCGCCATCCGCACCCGCTGGAGAACGGCCTGGTGGCGCTGCTCGTGCTCGGCGTGGCCGTGGTGCTGGAGGCTTTCTCGCTCGCCGGCGCGATGCGCGAGATCCGCAAGGTGGCGCATGGCAAGCCTTTCCTGCGCTGGTTCCGCGAGACGCGCGAATCCGAGCTGATGGTGGTGGCCGGCGAGGACATCGCCGCCCTGGCGGGACTGACTTTGGCCTTTTGTGCCGTCGCCGCCGCGCTGGCCACCGGCAACCCGCTGTGGGATGCGCTCGGCACGATCAGCGTCGGCGTGGTGCTGATGGTCATCGCCGTGCTGGTGATGATCGAGGTGAAGGGGCTCATCGTCGGCGAGTCCGCCTCGCCCGAGCTGCGCGAGGAGATCCAGACCTTTGTTGCTGGCCAGCCGGAAGTTGCCGAGGTGCTGAACGTCATCACGCTGGCCTGGGGCGACAAGGTGGTGATCGCCGTCAAGGCGCGCATGGCCGGGGCCGAGGCCATCAGCGGCGCGCAGCTGGTGGAGCGCATCAATGCCGTCGAGGCGCGCATGCAGGACCGGTTCACGACGGCGAAATGGGTGTTCTTCGAGCCGGACGTCAGATGATTGCCTTGAATTCGGCGCAGGCGCCCTAAAATACCAAATCGCATCACAATCAAACCAAGGAGAACGCGATGCGCCTCAAGCTTCTTGCCCTGCTGGCCCTGATGGCCAGCCTGCTGTCCGGCTGTGGCTACAACCAGATCCAGACCACCGACGAACAGGTGAACGCCGCCTGGTCCGAGGTGCTCAACCAGTACAAGCGCCGCGCCGACCTGATTCCCAATCTCGTTCAGGTCGTGCAGGGCTATGCCGGGCACGAGAAAGAGGTGCTGACGCGGGTGACCGAGGCGCGCGCCAACGTCGCCGGCATCAAGGCGACTCCCGAACTCGTCAACGATCCGGCCGCCTTCGCCAAATTCCAGGCCGCCCAGGACCAGCTCTCCGGTGCGCTGTCGCGCCTGCTGGTGGTGGTCGAGAACTATCCCAACCTCAAGGCCGACGCCAACTTCCGTGACCTTCAGGCGCAGGTCGAGGGCACCGAGAACCGCATCGCCGTGGCGCGCAACCGCTACATCAAGTCGGTGCAGGAGTACAACGTCACGGTGCGCGTCTTCCCGAACAACCTGACCGCCATGCTGTTCGGCTACAAGACCAAGGCCAATTTCACGGTCGAGGACGAGAAGGCGATCTCGGCGCCGCCGGCGATCAGGTTCGACGGCGGCGGCAAGGCGTCGGCGGATGTGCCGAAACCGACGCCCGACCCGCTCAAGCAGGGCTACTGATCCAGCCATGCGATCCGCCTGGCGGCTGATCGCTGCACTCGGCTTTTTCCTGCTCTCCGCCGCCGGCCTGGCGGCGGACGAGCTCGTCGCCGTTCCGCCGCTCAAGACGCGCGTCACCGACCTTACCGGCACCTTGAGCCGCGACCAGGCGGCGGCGCTGGAGGCCGACCTGGCGCAGTTCGAGAAAAGCCGCGGCAGCCAGATCGCCATCCTGCTGGTGCCCACGACGCAGCCGGAACCCATCGAGGCCTACTCGATTCGCGTCGCCGAGGCCTGGAAGCTCGGCCGCAAGGGGATCGACGACGGCATCCTCGTCCTCGTCGCCAGGAACGACCGCAAGTTGCGTATCGAAGTCGGCCGGGGCCTGGAAGGGGCGCTCCCTGATGTCGTGGCAAAGCGCATCATCGAGGAGACCATGCTGCCGCGCTTCAGGTCGGGCGACTATTTCGGTGGCTTGCAGGACGGCGTGTCGCAAACCAAGGCGATCATCGCCAGCGAGCCGCTGCCATCGCCGCGGAGAAACATGCAGGGCGCTGCCGCCGCTGGTTCCTGGGGGGACATCCTGCCGCTGGCCATGCTGTTCGTCTTCGTCGGAGGCGGCCTCCTGCGAGCCCTCTTCGGCAGGCTGCTCGGCGGCACGCTGGCGGGCGGCGTGGCCTTCCTCGGCGGCTGGCTGCTGCTCGGCAGCGTCTCGGTCGCGCTGGTGATTGCCCTGGTCGTGTTCTTTCTTACGCTGTCGGGCGTTGCCGGTGCGCACGGCCTGCGCGGCATCGGGGGGCGGGGTGGCTCCGGCGGCGGCTTCTCCGGGGGCGGGGGCGGCTTCGGCGGCGGAGGGGCCTCGGGACGATGGTGAGCCTTTCACGCCTGCTGCGGCATCTGCTGACGCCGGATTGGCGGGTGGGCCAGCGCTTTCCTGCGCGAGTCTTGCAGGCGGTGGAGGCATCCATCGCCGCCTCCGAAACACGCCATGCCGGCGAAATCCGCTTCGCCGTGGAGGCCGGACTGACATTTCCGGCGCTGCTGCGCGGACAGACGGCAAGGCAGCGGGCGGTCGAGGTGTTCTCGCAGCTGCGGGTGTGGGATACCGAGCACAACAGCGGCGTGCTGATCTATGTGCAACTGGTCGACCGCAAGGTGGAGATCCTCGCCGACCGCGGCATCAGCGCGCGCGTGCCGCAGGCCGAATGGGAGGACATCTGCCGCCGGCTCGAGCAGCGCTATCGCAGCGGGGAGTTCGAGCAGGGTACGCTCGCCGCCATCGGGGAGATCACCGATCACCTGGCGCGACATTTCCCGTCGCAAGAGGCAAACCCCAACGAACTGCCGAATCGGCCGGTCGTATTGTAATCAGTGGTGCGCGTTGATGTTCTTCGCCGCAGCCAGGAGTTGCTGCAGTTCCTCGCCGTGCTCGCGCATGTTGCGTCGGTGCCAGATGCCGACCAGAAACATGGTCAGGCTGACGAAGACGCCGAAGATGACGATCACCACGTAGATCGACAGGTCCAGATAGACCAGCAAGGCATACAGCCCCAGCATGGCCAGGATGCTGGTGTTCTCGTTGAAGTTCTGCACGGCGATGGAATGCCCCGCGCCCATCAGGATGTGGCCGCGGTGCTGCAGCAGGGCGTTCATCGGCACGACGAAAAAGCCGGCCATGGCCCCGACCGCCACCATCATGACCAGGGCCACCGGCAGGCCGGTGACGAAGATCATGCCCATGACGACGATGCCCATGGTGATGCCGACCGGCAGCACCTTCACCGACTTGTCGAGCGAGACGGCCTTCGCCGCGATCACCGCGCCCACCGCTATGCCCAGCGCCACCACGCCCTGCAGCACGGTGGCCTTGTCAAGCGGCAGGCCGAGCGCCCTGTCGGCCCATTTCAGCACGATGAACTGCAGCGTGGCGCCGGCGCCCCAGAACAGGGTGGTGACCGCAAGCGAGATCTGCCCCAGCTTGTCGCGCCAGAGCAGACGGACGCAGTGCCAGAATTCGTGCATCAGGTAAACGGGATTCCTGTGCAGGGGCTTGTGGTCGACGCCGGTGTCGGGGATGAAGAGGTTGAAGAGCGCGGCAACGAGGTACAGCAGCGAGATCACCAGCATGGCGACCTCCGCCGGCGTATCGATGCTGGTTTCGATCGCCGGCAGGTCGATGGCCATGAGATGGGCGCTGACCGTCGGGTTGATCAGCACCCCGCCCAGCACGGTGCCGAGGATGATGGCGGCCACCGTCAGGCCCTCGATCCAGCCGTTGGCGATGACCAGCTTGTCGTGCGGCAGGTACTCGGTCAGGATGCCATACTTGGCCGGGGAGTAGGCCGCGGCGCCGAGGCCGACGATGGCGTAGGAAAGCAGCACGTAGTAGTAGAGCGGGATGCCTAGGACGTCCAGCATCGGCACCGTCGCCACCAGCATCATGAAGCAGCCGGCGATCTTGATGGTGTTGCTGATGAGCATCACCCGGCCCTTGGCCATCGAGTCGGCGAAGGCGCCGACAAAAGCCGCCAGGGCAACGTAGGAAACGGTAAAGAACAGTTTCAGCAGCGGCTCGTACTGGGCGGGAGACTGGATGTCACGCAGCATGGAAATCGCCGCGATCAGGAGTGCATTGTCGGCGAGCGCGGAAAAAAACTGCGCCGCCATGATGATGTAGAAGCCGCGATTCATGCAGCAATATGCGGCTGAGCGGTGGGGACGGCCGGCATCGTTTTTTATAGGAATAATGTGGCGGCTTTATACCATGAAGCGGGAAAGCGTGTCGGCGCAGCTCGCCGGAGCCGGGATTTTGTAATGGATTCATGCAGAAATTGCCATTTCGGCAGTGAATCAGGCTACCTTATGCGGCCAATTTGTGCTTGAATAAGAGCTTATAAGAACATACGAGGGAAGCCGATTATGGCCGATCGGAGATTGCAGGTCTTTCACGCTGTCGCCAAGCAACTGTCCTTCACCAAGGCGGCGGAGGTGCTGTTCATGACGCAGCCGGCGGTGACCTTCCAGATCAAGCAGCTGGAAGAGCATTTCAATACGCGGCTGTTCGACCGCGGCCACGGCAAGATATCGCTGACGCCGGCCGGCGAGACGGTGCTCGAATACGCCGAGCGAATCCTTGGCCTGTCTTCGGAACTGGATGTGCGCCTGGCGGAAATGACCGGGCTGATTGGCGGACCGCTGCTGGTCGGCGCCAGCACCACCATCGCCGAATTCATGCTGCCGCGCATCCTCGGCGAGTTCAAGTCGCAATATCCCAATGTCAGGCCGCGCCTGATCGTCGCCAACTCCGAGTCGATCGAGACGCGCGTCGCCGAACATACGCTGGACATCGGCCTCATCGAGGCGCCCTCGCACCAGGGCAACCTGCAATGCGAAGTCTGTTGCGAGGACGAACTGCTCGCCATCTGTGCGCCGGGCTCTCCGCTCGCCAAGTACAAGGAGCTGACGCCGCAACTGCTGGCGACGCATCCTTTCATCAGCCGCGAGCCCGGCTCCGGCACGCGCGAGGTAACGGACAACTATTTCCGCGTCGCCGGCGTGCCGCCGGATAGTCTGAATGTCGTCATCGAGCTCGGCAGCCCGGAAGCGATCAAGGGCGTGGTCGAGACCGGCATCGGTTTTGCCATCGTCTCGCGCGCCTCGGTATTCAAGGAAAAGCGCCTCGGCGATCTGCTGGCCATTCCGCTCAAGCCGCGGCTCAACCGCACGCTCTCGATGGTCTATCCGAAGGAAAAATTCCGCTCGCGCCTGGTGAACACCTTCGTCGAATTCGCCGACCTCAAGCTCAGGCAGTTTGCCTCGAAACAAGGCTGAAGCCTGACGCGCCAGACTTGACCCGCCCGATCCGCGCCACTCTCGACCTTTCCGCCCTGCGCGGAAATTTTGCCGTTGCCCGGCAGCACGCCGGCGAGGCCCGCCTCTGGGCCGTCATCAAGGCGAATGCCTATGGCCACGGGCTGATGCGCGCCGCCGAGGCGCTCGACGACCTTGCCGACGGCTATGCGCTGCTTGACCTCGACGACGCGGTCGCCCTGCGCGAGGCCGGATATCGACAGCCGATTCTCCTGCTCGAGGGTTTTTTCGAAGCCGACGAACTGCCGCTCCTCGCCGAGTACGGCCTGACGCCGGTCGTGCATGCCCTGGAGCAGATCGAGATGCTGACCGGCGCAGCCCTGCCGACGCGGCTGCCGGTGTACCTCAAAATCAACACCGGCATGAACCGGCTTGGCCTGTCGCTGGAGTCGTTCCATGCGGCCCTTACGGCGCTGGAGACCCTGCCCAGCGTTGCCTCGGTGACGCTGATGACCCATTTTGCCGATGCCGACCTGGAGCGCGGCATCGGCTGGCAGATGGCTCGTTTCGTGGAGTCTGCGCAGGGCTGCAGACACCCGGTCAGCCTGGCCAACTCGGCGGCGCTGCTGCGCTTTCCCGAGGTGCGCCGCGGCTGGGCGCGACCCGGCATCATGCTCTATGGCAGCTCGCCCTTTCCCCAGGACGAAACTGCCGCGCAGCTGGGCCTGCGGCCGGTGATGACGCTCAGCAGTGAACTCATCGCCGTGCATGACTTGCAGAAGGGCGACCGTGTCGGCTACGGCGGCGTGTTCTCGGCCGAAGGGCCGATACGCATCGGCATCGTCGCCTGCGGTTACGCCGACGGCTATCCGCGCCATGCGCCGACGGGGACGCCGATCCTCGTCGAGGGACGCCGGACGCGCACCGTCGGCCGCGTCTCGATGGACATGATCATGGTCGATCTCACGGGCATCCCGGCAGCCGGCATCGGCTCGCCGGTGGTGCTGTGGGGTGAGGGCTTGCCGGTCGACGACGTCGCCGCCGCCGCCGGCACCGTCAGCTACGAGCTGCTCTGCGCGCTGGCGCAGCGGGTTCCCGTGAGCGAAAAAGCCTAGCCGGGCTCGCGCAGCGAGCCCGGCTGCCGTTAGTATTCCTGCATGGCCAAACAAAAAACCCTCTACACCTGCACCGAATGCGGCGGCAGCTCGCCGAAGTGGCAGGGCCAATGCCCCCACTGCAACGCCTGGAACACCCTGGTGGAGACGCTCGCGGAGACGGCAGCCACCAACCGCTTTTCCGCCATCGCCGGCACGGGCCGTCTGCAGCGCCTGGCCGAGATCAGCCCGCGCGAGGATGCCCGCGTCGCCACCGGCATCGAGGAGTTCGACCGCGTGCTCGGCGGCGGCCTGGTGGCGGGCGGGGTGGTGCTGATCGGCGGCGATCCCGGCATCGGCAAGTCGACCCTGCTGCTGCAGGCGCTGGCCCGGCTGGCCGGCCGGCATGCGGCGCTGTACGTCACCGGCGAGGAATCCGGCGAACAGGTGGCGCTGCGCGCGCAGCGGCTGCAGCTCGACGCCGGCCGCATGCAGCTGCTCACCGAAATCCATCTCGAAAAGATTCTCGCCGCGCTGATCGAGCACAAGCCGCGCATCGCGGTCATGGATTCGATCCAGACGCTGTACTCCGACGCGCTGCAGTCGGCGCCCGGTTCCGTCGCCCAGGTGCGCGAGTGTGCCGCGCAGCTGACGCGCTATGCCAAGCAGTCCGGCACCTGCATCGTCTTCGTCGGCCATGTCACGAAGGAGGGCGCACTGGCCGGGCCGCGCGTGCTCGAGCACATCGTCGACACCGTGCTGTATTTCGAGGGCGACCCGAATTCCAGCTTCCGCCTCATCCGCGCCGTCAAGAACCGCTTCGGCGCGGTGAACGAGCTCGGCGTCTTCGCCATGACCGAGAAGGGGCTGCGCGGCGTCTCCAACCCCTCGGCGCTGTTCCTTTCGCAGCACGAACAGCAGGTGGCCGGTTCCTGCGTGCTGGTGACGCAGGAGGGCACGCGACCGCTGCTGGTGGAGATCCAGGCGCTGGTGGACGAGGCGCACTCGTCCAGCCCGCGCCGCCTCTCCGTCGGCCTCGAGCAGAACCGCCTGGCGATGCTGCTGGCGGTGCTGCACCGCCATGCCGGCATCGCCTGCTTCGACCAGGATGTCTTCGTCAACGCCGTCGGCGGCGTCAGGATCGGCGAGCCGGCGGCAGACCTGGCGGTGCTGCTGGCCATCGTCTCCAGCCTGCGCAACCGGCCGCTGCCGCAGAAGCTGATCGCCTTCGGCGAGGTCGGCCTCGCCGGCGAGATCCGCCCGGCGCCGCGCGGCCAGGAGCGCCTCAGGGAAGCCGCCAAGCTCGGCTTCACCCAGGCGCTCATCCCGAAAGCCAATGCGCCGAGGCAACCAATCAAGGGCATCGAGGTCATAGCCCTGGAACGGGTAGAGCAGGCAGTCGACAAGATCCGGGATTTGAATTGAACAACTGGCACCTTTCATGGCAGATGCTGAAGCGCGATTTCCGTGCCGGCGAGTTGCGCCTGCTCGGACTGGCGCTGGTGATCGCCGTCGCCAGCCTGTCCAGCGTCAGCTTCTTCTCCGACCGCCTCTCGCGGGCGCTGGCGCGCGAGGCGCACCAGCTGCTCGGCGGCGACCTGCTGTTGCTGGCCGACCATCCCTGGGCAGGCGCCTATCGTGCCGAAGCGCAGCGGCTCGGCCTGCGTGTCGTCGGCAGCGTCGGTTTCCCGAGCATGACATCGGCTAACGGCGCCAGCCATCTGGCCGACATCAAGGCGGTCGAGCCGGGCTACCCGTTGCGCGGCGCGCTGCGCACAGCACCCGCGCTCAACCAGCCGGATGCCGAGACGCGCGAGACGCCGGCGCGCGGCACGGTCTGGCTGGACGAGCGGCTGGCATCGGCGCTGGCGGCCAGGGTCGGTGATGAGGTGCGCCTGGGCAGTGGCGTTTTCGCCGTCTCCGCGGTGCTGACTTTGGAGCCGGACCGCGGCGTGAACTTTTTCAACATCGCGCCGCGCCTGATGATGCACGCCGACGACCTGCCGGCGACGCAATTGATCCAGGTCGGCAGCCGCGTCAGCTGGCGCCTGCATCTGGCCGGCGAGGCGAAAGCCGTTGCAGCGTTCCAGAAGTGGTCGGAAGCGCGCCTCGGCCGCGGCGAGCGCATCGAAAGCCTGGACAACGCCCGGCCCGAAGTGCGCAACGCCCTCGATCGCGCCGAGAAGTTCCTGCGCCTGGCGGCGCTGCTGGCGGCGGTGCTGGCGGCAGTCGCCGTCGGCCTGGCCTCGCGCCGCTTCATGCAGCGGCACCTCGACGGCTGTGCCGTGATGCGCTGCCTCGGCGCGCGCGAGAGCCAGCTGATCCGCATTTATCTCGGCGAATTCCTGCTCTTCGGCACCATCGCCTCGGCGCTTGGCTGCCTGGCCGGTTTCGGCGCGCAGTATGCGCTGGAGCGCCTGCTTGCGAATCTGCTGACGGCCGCGCTGCCGGCGCCTTCGCCCCTGCCATTGGCCTACGGCTTTGCCGTCGGCCTGGCGCTCCTGGCCGGCTTCGCCCTGCCGCAACTGATGCGCCTGCGCAATGTGCCGACGGTGCGGGTGCTGCGGCGCGAGTGGGCGGACAGCGAGCCGCTGGCGTGGACCGGCTATGCGTTCGGCGCGGCGGTGCTGGCGGCCCTCATGCTGTGGATGGCGGCCGATCT